>DASQIG010000028.1:0-18411 GCA_035631735.1 Burkholderiales bacterium
GCGAGCTCGGCCTTTCGCCCGCGCTGGTGAGCCGCCGCCTGGCGGCACTGGAGTCCCGGCTTGGCGTTCGGCTCATCAACCGCACGACCAGAACGCTCAATCTCACAGTCGAGGGAACGCGCTATTACGACGCCTGTACCCGCGTGCTGGCGGAGATCGCGGAAGCAGATGCCGAAGTATCTGCCGGCCGCGTCGAAGCGCAGGGCGCGCTGAAGGTCGCCCTGCCCGCGTCGTTCGGCCATCAGCACGTGGCGCCGCTCATTCCCCGATTTGCCGCCCTATATCCCAGAGTGCAGCTCGCGCTCAGCCTCTCGGATCGGACGGCAGACGTAATGGCGGAGGGTTTTGATGTCGGCGTGTGCATCGCCGAGCTGCACGACTCATCGCTTGCCGCCCGATGGCTCGCACCGAACCGTCGCGTGGTATGTGCGAGCCCGGCTTACCTCGCGGCGCATGGCACGCCGCGCACCCCGGACGAGCTCACCAAGCACAACTGCCTGATCACGCGCGAGTTCACCTCAAGCTGGGGATACAAGGCGCCAGACGGACGTCCGGGCTCGATACGCGTCAAAGGCCGCTATGCGTGCGACAACTGGGAAGTACTGCGCGAATGGGCGCTCGCCGGCCTCGGCATTGCGCTCAAATCGACCTGGGATGTCTACCGGCAGCTCGCCGACGGCTCGCTCGTGGCATTGATGCTGGCCTATACCTTTCACTCTGACGTGGCGATCTACGCCGTGTACCCTCATCGGCGTCTGCTGCCGGCGAAGACCCGCGTGTTCATCGACTTCCTCGCGCAGTCGTTCGGCCCTGAGCCGTATTGGGACCTGCCGGCAGCGCCTCCGAAGCCCCGCATCCGGGCGCGGGCCGCCGCCTGACACTGTGCTAGTCTCCGCTGGCCGCGAGGGACACAATCCCGCGCGATCCCCGGCGCTGCGCTTACCCGCGCCAGCGCACCACATGAACACAATTTTTGTGGACGAGCTCGATGAACGCCCCCGTTGATCACGCTGCCCTCGCTTCGGCTTCCCTAGACGACAAGTACACGCTCGAGCGCGGCCGCGTTTTTCTTACCGGGACACAGGCGCTGATTCGCCTCATGATGCTGCAGCGCGAGCGCGATCTGCGCGCCGGCGTCAACACGGCCGGTTTTGTTTCCGGCTATCGCGGCTCGCCGCTCGGCGGGCTCGACCAGGCGCTGTGGCGTGCGCGGGCGCATCTCGAGGGCCACCACATCCGCTTCCAGCCCGGCGTGAACGAGGACCTTGCCGCCACGTCAATCTGGGGCACGCAGCAGCTCAACCTCTTCCCGGGCGCGCGCTACGACGGCGTCTTTTCCATGTGGTACGGCAAAGGTCCGGGCGTCGATCGCTGCGGCGATGTGTTCAAGCACGCCAATGCCGCGGGCACCTCGCGCCACGGCGGTGTGCTGGCGCTCGCGGGTGACGACCATGCGGCGAAGTCGTCCACGCTGCCGCACCAGTCGGAGCACATCTTCAAGGCCTGCCTGATCCCGGTGCTCAATCCGGCGAACGTGCAGGACTATCTCGACCTCGGCCTGCACGGCTTCGCCATGAGCCGCTACTCGGGCTGCTGGGTGGCATTCAAGTGCGTCACCGACGTCGTCGAGTCGGGCGCCTCGGTGATCGTCGATCCGGATCGCGTGCGCGTGAACCTGCCGGCGGATTTCGCGATGCCGCCCGGCGGGCTCAACATCCGCTGGCCCGATGGCATCCTCGAGCAGGAAGCGCGCATCCTCGACTACAAGGTGTACGCCGCGCTCGCCTATGCGCGCGCGAACGGCATCGACCGCCTGATCTGGGATTCGCCGCGCGCGCGCCTGGGCATCATTACCACGGGAAAGTCCTACGGCGACGTGCTGTGCGCGCTCGCCGATCTCGGCATCGACGAGCGCCTGGCGCGCGACATCGGGCTTCGCGTCTACAAGGTGGCGCTCTCCTGGCCGCTCGAGCCGCTCGGGGCGCGCCGGTTTGCCGAAGGGCTGGAGGAAATCCTGGTCGTGGAGGAAAAGCGCCAGGTCATCGAATACCAGATCAAGGAGGAGCTCTACAACTGGAAGGAGGGCGTGCGTGCGCCGCGCGTGGTCGGCAAGTTCGACGATAGCGGCGAGTGGAGCAGGAGCGGCGGGCAGCCCGCCGGCACGTGGCTCCTGCCAGCGCACTACGAGCATTCGCCGGCGATGGTGGCCCGCGCCATCGCGCAGCGCCTGGAGAAGCTCGGCATGACGGCAGCGCTCGGCAGCCAGTTCCGCGAGCGCCTCGCATTTCTCGACTTCAAGCAGAAGGCCCTCGCGCGCCCGCGCGTGACGGCGGTGCGCCAGCCTTACTTCTGCTCCGGTTGCCCGCACAACACGTCTACCCGTGTGCCGGAAGGTAGCCGCGCGGTAGCCGGCATCGGCTGCCATTTCATGGCGGTATGGATGGACCGCAATACCGCGACCTTCACGCACATGGGCGCCGAGGGCGCGCCCTGGATCGGTCAGGCGCCCTTCACTAATGAGAAGCATATCTTCGCCAACCTCGGCGACGGCACGTACTTCCATTCCGGCCTGCTCGCCATCCGCGCGGCCGTCGCGGCGAAGGTCAACATGACCTACAAGATCCTCTACAACGACGCAGTGGCCATGACCGGGGGCCAGCGCGTCGACGGTCCGCTCGACCCGCCAATCATCTCGCGGCAGCTCGCCGCCGAAGGCGTACGCCCGATCGTCGTCGTCACCGACGAGCCGCACAAATATCCGCCCGCGACCAACTGGGCCCCCGGCGTGACCATCCGGCATCGCGATGAGCTGGATGCCGTGCAGAGGGAGCTGCGCGAAACGCCCGGCGTCTCGGCGCTGATTTACGACCAGACCTGCGCTTCCGAGAAGCGCCGCCGCCGCAAGCGCAACGAGTACCCCGACCCCGCGGTGCGCGCGGTCGTCAACGAGATGGTGTGCGAGGGATGCGGCGATTGCAGCGCGAAATCGAACTGCCTGTCAGTCGAGCCGCTCGAGACGGAATTCGGCCGTAAGCGGGCCATCAACCAATCCTCGTGCAACAAGGACTTCTCCTGCCTGAAAGGCTTCTGCCCCAGCTTCGTCACCGTGGAAGGCGGCAAGCTGCGCAAGGGCCGCTCGGCGAGCAAGGCGGCGGACGATTTCCCGCCGCTACCTGAGCCGGCTACGCCGCGTCTCACTGGCCCGTACGGCGTGCTGGTGACTGGGATCGGCGGCACGGGGGTCATCACGATTGGCCAGATCATCGCCATGGCCGCGCACCTCGAGGGCAAAGGCGTCTCGGTGCTCGACATGTCGGGCCTCGCGCAGAAATACGGCGCGGTGATGTCGCACGTGCAGCTCGCCGCGCGCCCCGAGGCGCTCTCGGCGACGCGGATCGACACCGGCGGCGCGAACCTCGTCATCGGCTGCGACCTCGTGGTGAGCGCAAGCACCGAGGCGGTGGCGAAAATGGCGCCCGGCCACACGCGGGCAGTGGTGAACGCGTCGGTGACGCCGACCGCCGACTTCGTGCGCAATCCCGACTGGCAGCTGCCCGGCAGCGACCTGCAGCACGACATCGTCGACGCCTGCGGCAAGGGCGCTGTCGATTTCGTCGCCGCCACCGAGCTCGCCACGGGCCTGATGGGCGACGCCATCGCGACCAACATGTTCATGCTCGGCTACGCCTGGCAGAAGGGCTGGGTGCCGGTGGCGCGCGAGTCGCTCGAGCGCGCGATCGAGCTGAACGGCGTCGCGATCGAGTTCAACAAGCAGAGCTTCGCCTGGGGCCAGCGCGCGGCGCTCGACCCGGAGCGGATCGCCCGCATCGCGAAGCCTGCGGAGGTGATCGCGATCGGCGAGCATTTCTCGCGCACCCTCGACGAGTTGATCGAGCGCCGCGTGCAATTCCTGTCGGCGTACCAGGATGCGCGCTATGCCGAGCGCTATCGGTCGCTCGTCGCGCGCGTGCGCACCCGCGAGCGCGAGGTGGCCGGTTCGACGAAGCTCGCCGAAGCGGTGGCGCGCTACTACGCCAAGCTTCTCGCCTACAAGGACGAGTACGAGGTGGCGCGGCTGCATGCCGATGGCGCGCTCGAGCGCAAGATCGGCGGCATGTTCGAGGGCGACTACAAGCTCGTCTTTCACCTCGCCCCGCCGCTCCTGGCGCGCAAAGACCCTCTCACTGGCGAGCCTCGCAAGATGCGCTTCGGCGGCTGGGTGCTGCCGCTGTTCCGCGTGCTGAAATCGCTGAAGGGCCTGCGCGGCACAGTGTTCGATCCGTTCGGCTACACCGCCGAGCGGCGCACCGAGCGCGCACTCATCGCCGAGTACGAAGCGACCATCGAGCAGCTGCTGGCGAAGCTCACGCCGGCGAACCATGCGCTCGCCGTGCAGCTCGGATCGCTGCCCGAAGAGATCCGCGGCTTCGGCCACATCAAGATGCGCAACATCGCCGCGGCGCGCAAAAAGCACGCGGAATTCCTCGCACGCTTCGAACACCCCGAGGTACAGCGCGCCGCCGCGTGAAGGCGTGCCTTTGCGCGCTTCTGGCAGCGCTCGTCGCCAGCTGTGCATCGCTTGGCGTCGAGCGTGAGCTGCCTGCCTACCGGCTGATTACCGATGAGAGCGACAGCGCGCAGCCGGTAGCGCGCGAAATGCTGCGGCATCTCGCCGCCGGCGATATCGAGCAGGTCGCGCAGCTTTCCAACGCTCCGCAGCGCCGCGCTGAAGTGCTGCGCGACTATCGGCAGTCGGTGGGCGAGGCGGAATTCAGACGTGTCTTCGCCGACTATGCGGCGCACCGGGTGGTCGCAGAGCTCGCGATCGGCGAGCGGCGCCTGCTGGTATGGGAGCTCGGCAAGGACCTCGCCGGCCAGTATTTCGTTCGCGCCGGAGAGCGGTTCGTGATCGACGACGTGCCGAGCGACGCTCGTTCGGAGCTGCGTCGGCTGCTGGTGGCCTATCGCGCCGGCCGGCTCAAACCCTTAGCCGGAACGGAGTAAAGTCCGTGTTCCGGTCGTAGTAGTCCTCCTGCTCGGCGCGCTTGAGGAAGCCGACGACCTTGTAAGTCACGGGGGTCATGATCACTTCCCATAGCGTTTTCAGGACGTACTGGTTGATCGCGATCTGAAAGACATCGGTGGTCGCCCAGATGCCGTAGAACGCGATGCTGTAGAAGAGCAGCGAGTCGACAAGCTCCCCGACGAGAGTGGATCCAATGGTGCGCGTCCACAGCCACCGGCCAGACGTCCATAGCTTCATCTTCGCCAGCACGTACGAATTCGAAAAGCTGCCCGCCCAGAACGCGATCATCGAGCCGAGCGCGATGCGCCAGCTGTTGCCGAATACTGCTTCGAGGCTCGGCTGGTACGCCTTCAAGAATTCGCTGCCGGCGGGTGGCAGGCTGATGACCACCCAAGCCATGAACGACGCAAAGACGAGCGCGCCGAAACCGGCCCAGACAACGCGGCGGTCCCGACCGTAGCCATACACCTCGGTGAGGACGTCGCCGAAGATGTACGAGATCGGGAAAAAGAGCACTCCGGCGCCGAACGTGGTCGGGCCAAGCAGCGGCACCTCGATGGTCGTCTGCTTCGCCGCGCCGATGAAATTCGAGCACAACAGCACCGCCACGAAGGCGGCCATGACCAGATCGTAGTAGCGGTAGCTGCGCTGCGCCGTCACTTCAGGCGCGGCTGGTAATTGCGCACGCCCTCGTCGAGCGGCACCGCCATCGCATCGAGCATGCGGCCGACCATGGCATAGAACGCTGCCACCGCGGCGAGCTCGACATAGTCGTGATGATCGAAATGCCGCGAGACCCGCGCGTACGCCTCGCCGCTAACCTGGCCCAGCGTCACCGCTTCGCCGAGCTCGAGCGCGGCCTTCTCGCGCTCGTCGAACTCGCGCGAGGTGCGCCATTTGTCGAGCGCCTCGATCTGCGCCTCGCGCACCCCGGCCTTGCGCGCCATCGGCAGGTGCTGCGCCCATTCGTATTCCGAGCGCATCCGTTGCGCGCCGCGCAGGATCACGAGCTCGCGCACGGCGCGCGGCGTACGGCTGTCGTAGCGCAACATCCGCGAGAATTCGGTCCACGCCGCGAGGAGTGCCGGGTGATTGGCGAGCGCCCGATACAGGTTGGGCGGCGTGCCCCAGAGCTCGTCGAGCCGTTTCTTGAGCTGGGGCTCGAAATCGGCGAGCGGAACCCGTGACATAGGGCCGGCATCATACAATTGAACAGCGGCGGAGGCGCCATGGCGGAGCGAACGCAAGACGCGTGGGACAACCCGATCCAGACCGACGGATTCGAATTCGTCGAGTATGCGGCGAGCGATCCGAAGGCGCTCGGCGCGCTCTTCGAGCGCCTCGGATTTCAGCGCGTCGCGCGCCACCGCCACAAGGACGTTGCGCTCTACAAGCAGGGCGGCGTCAACTTCATTCTCAACGCCGAGCCGCGCTCCTTCGCGCAGAACTTCGCGCGGCGCCACGGGCCCAGCGTGTGCGCCATGGCCTTCCGCGTGCGCGATGCCGCCGCGGCCTACGACCGGCTGATCGAGCGTGGTGCCTGGGGCGTTGCCGGGCAGGCGGGGCCAGGCGAGCTCAACATCCCGGCGATCAAAGGCCTCGGCGACTCCCTCATCTACCTCGTCGACCGCTATCCGGAAAACACCTACGGCAACACCATCTACGACGTCGATTTCCGGCCGCTACCGGGATTCGAGGCGTTCTGGCGGCGCGAGGCGGGCGCACCGGCGGGCGCCGGCCTTACGCACGTCGATCATCTGACGCACAACGTGCATCGCGGCCGCATGGCGGAATGGGCCGAGTTCTACGAGCGGCTTTTCGACTTCCGCGAGATCCGCTACTTCGACATCGAAGGCAAGCTGACCGGCCTCAAGTCGAAGGCGATGACCAGTCCCTGCGGCCGCATCCGCATCCCGATCAACGAGTCGGCCGATGACCGCTCGCAGATCCAGGAGTACCTCGACGCCTACCACGGCGAAGGCATCCAGCACATCGCGCTCCACACGTCCGACATTTACCGCACGGTGGATGCATTGCGTACGAGCGGCATCGAGCTCCTCGACACGCCGGGCACCTACTACGAGCTCGTCGACCAGCGCCTTCCCCGCCACGGCGAGCCGCTCGAGGAGCTGCGGCGCCGGCGCATTCTGATCGATGGCAACCCGGCCGGCGGTTTCCTGCTCCAGATCTTCACCAAGACGCTCATCGGGCCGATCTTCTTCGAGATCATTCAGCGCAAAGGCGACGAAGGATTCGGCGAGGGCAATTTCCGCGCGCTGTTCGAGTCGATGGAGCTCGACCAGGTGCGCCGCGGCGTGCTGAAACCTGCGGCATGAAACCGGAGCTGCGTGGCGATTACTCTCGTGCCGGCCCCGACTACGCCGTGGAGCAGAACTGGGGCGGCTACCGCGCCGCGGAGCACGCGCTCTACCGGCGGCTCTTCGAGCGCCAGTCGAAGCTCGTGCCGCGCTACGCCTGCCCCGAGTGGATCGACGCCATCGCGCGCCTCGAGTCGGCAGCGCGCGAGATTCCCAGGTTCGACGTGGTCTCGCGCCAGCTGCGCGCCGCGACCGGCTGGGAGATCGTCGCGGTGCCCGGCCTGATACCGGATGACGCGTTCTTCACGCATCTTGCGAACCGCCGCTTCCCCGTCACGGTGTGGCTGCGCCGGCCCGATGAATTCGACTACATCGTCGAGCCCGACGTGTTCCACGATTTCTTCGGCCACGTGCCGCTGCTTTTCGACCGCGTGTACGCCGATCACCTGTACGAGTACGGCAAAGGCGGCCTGAAGGCGATGCGGCTTGATGCAGTGACGATGCTCGCGCGCCTCTACTGGTTCACGATCGAGTTCGGGCTGATGCGCACTGCCCAGGGCATCCGCGCTTACGGTGCGGGCCTGCTCTCCTCCGGCGGCGAGCTCGCCTACTGCGTCGACGATCCGCAGCCACGCCGCCTGCCGTTCGAGCTCGAGCGCATCATGCGCACCGAGTATCAGATCGACCGTTACCAGGACACCTACTTCGTGATCGACTCCTTCGAGCAGCTGATGCGCGAGACGGCGCCCGACTTCACGCCGATCTACGCGCGCATTCGCGGCTTGCCGGTACTGCGCTAGCCCGTGATCGTGACCTCGCCCGCCCGTAGCACGCCTGCGGATGCCGCGCGGCCGGTGCTCGGGTACCAGAGCGGATTCGGCAACCTGCACTCGAGCGAGGCGCTGCCGGGAGCGCTGCCGCAGGGGCAGAACTCGCCGCAGCGCCCGCCGCGCGGGCTCTACGCCGAGGTGCTCTCCGGAAGCGCCTTCACCGCCCCGCGCGTCGAGAACCTGTCGAGCTGGCTCTACCGGCTACGTCCCTCCGCTGCGCACGCACCTTTCCGCCGGATCGCGAACGGGCTGGTGCGCTCCGGGCCCTTCAACGAGGTGGAAACGCCGCCCAACCGGCTGCGCTGGGACCCACTGCCGATCGGCGAGTCGCCGACCGATTTCATCGACGGCCTGGCGACGCTCGCCGGCAGCGGCGAGGCTGCCGCGCAGACGGGCGTCGCAGTGCACATCTATCGTACCAATCGTTCGATGGCCGAGCGGCTGTTCGTCGATTGCGACGGCGAGCTCATGTTCGTGCCGCAACTGGGCGAGCTCCTGCTCGTCACCGAGCTGGGCAAGCTCACCGTGGCGGCCGGCGAAGTCGCGGTGGTGCCACGCGGCGTGAAGTTCAGGGTGGAGCTGCTCGAAAAACAGGCGCGCGGCTACGTTTGCGAGAACTACGGCGCGCCGTTCCGACTGCCCGAGCTCGGCCCGATCGGCGCGCAAGGCCTGGCGCAGCCGCGCGACTTCCTCGCGCCGCTCGCCGGCTTCGAAGACAAGGAGGTGCGCCACCAGGTGGTGAGCAAATTCCTCGGTGCGCTATGGGCCGCGGAGTACCGGCATTCACCGCTTGATGTCGTGGCGTGGCACGGCCGTTACGCGCCGTACAAATACGATCTTGCGCGCTTCATGGCAATCAACACCGTGAGCTTCGATCACGCCGATCCGTCGATCTTCACCGTGCTCAGCTCGCCCTCCGGACAAGCGGGCGTCGCCAATTGCGACTTCGTCATCTTCCCGCCGCGCTGGCTGGTCGCCGAGCACAGCTTCCGGCCGCCCTGGTTCCATCGCAACGTCATGAGCGAACTGATGGGGCTGGTGCACGGAGTCTACGACGCCAAGGCGGAAGGCTTCCTTCCGGGCGGCGTGTCCATCCACAACTGCATGTCCGCTCACGGGCCCGACGTCCAGACGTTCGAGCGCGCGAGCGCCGCGGAGCTCAAGCCGCACAAGGTAGAGGACACGCTGGCGTTCATGTGGGAGTCGCGCTTCGTCTTTCGCCCGACGCAATTCGCCATGAGCGTGCCGCAGTTGCAGAAGGACTACGACAGCGTCTGGGACGGGTTCAAGAAGCTCTATAAATGAAGCTCGACGAGACGCACGACCCGGCGCTCGCGAGCTGGGTCGAGTCGGCGAACGCCCCGGGCTGCGACTTCCCGATCCAGAACCTGCCCTTCGGCATCTTCCGGCGCAAGGGACGCACGGAGCCGGCGCGCGCCGGCGTGGCCATCGGCGATCAGATCCTCGACCTCGCCGCGCTTGGCGTGCGCACCGGCTCGACATTGAACGGCCTCGCGGCGAGCGGCCGCCCGGCGCTCCGCAAGCTGCGCCGCGACCTTTCGCGCGCGCTGCGCGAGAAGAGCGCGCAGCGCAAGCGTCTCGCGCGCTATCTCCTGCCGATGCGGCAAGCCGAGCTGCTGCTGCCGGTCGCGATCGGCGACTACAGCGACTTCTACGCCGGCATCCATCACGCCACGAACATCGGACGCATCCTGCGGCCGGACAACCCGCTCCTGCCGAACTACAAGTGGCTGCCGATCGGCTACCATGGGCGCGGCTCATCGATCGTCGTCTCCGGCACGCCCATACGACGCCCGCTGGGCCAGGCGAAGGCGTCCGATGCGCCGGCCCCGGTCTACGCGCCCAGCAAGCGGCTCGACTACGAGATGGAGCTCGGCTTCATCGCCGGAACCGGTAACCGGCTGGGCCGTCCTATTCCAATCGGTGAGGCGCTCGAGCATGTCTTCGGTGCGGTGTTGCTCAACGACTGGTCGGCGCGCGACGTGCAAGCCTGGGAGTATCAGCCGCTCGGCCCTTTTCTGGCGAAGAGCTTTGCTACGACGGTTTCACCCTGGATAGTCACGATGGATGCGCTCGAACCCTACCGCTGTCCCGCCTTCGCGCGCGCAGCCGATGACCCAAGCCCGCTGCCCTACTTGCACGACGACCATGACCAGCGCGAAGGTGGCTTCGCGATCGAACTGGAGATGCACCTGCGCACCGCCAACATGAAGCAGCCCGCGCGGCTCTCACGCGCGAGCTTCCGCGATTCGTACTGGACGCTGGCCCAGATCGTCGCGCACCAGACCTCCAACGGCTGCAACCTGCAGACGGGCGATCTGCTCGCGAGCGGCACCCTCTCAGGGGCGAGCGCCGATTCGCTCGGCTCGCTGATGGAGCTGACGCTCGCCGGGAAGAATGCGCTTGCGCTCCCGGGTGGCGAGACACGCGCATTCCTCGAGGATGGCGACGAAGTGATCGAGCGCGGCCGCTGTGCGCGCGAGGGCTACGCGACCATCGGCTTCGGCGAAGCGGCGGGCCGGATCCTGCCGGCGCTCGCGCGATGAAGGCGCGTGTCGCTTTCGGCGCCGGCGCGGCGGTCTGTGCTGCGCTGCTCGGCTACGGCTACTACCTGCAGTACGTGCACGGGCTGGAACCGTGTCCGCTGTGCATGATCCAGCGCGCTTTCTTCTACGTCGTGATGGTGCTCTTCATGATCGCCGCGCTGCAGGGTCCGGGACGCATCGGCACAGCGGTTTATTCGACGCTGGTGGTGCTGTTCGCGCTCGGCGGCGCGGCGACCGCGGGCCGCCAGGTATGGCTGCAGCACCTGCCGGCCGACAAGGTGCCGCAATGCGGGCCCGATCTGTTCTTCATGCTCGAGAACTTCCCGCTGTCGCGCACGCTCGCGAAAGTGTTCTACGGCAGCGGCGAATGCGCAGCCGTCGACTGGAAGTTCCTCGGCTTGTCGATCGCCGGCTGGGCGCTGGTGTGGTTCAGCGCGCTTGCGCTTTACGCGCTGTGGCTCGCGCTGCGGCGCTCAGCGCCTCGCTGAGCACCTCGCCCAGCACAATCAGCGCCGGCCCGCCGCCGATTTGGGCGGCAAGTGCGGGCAGGCCTTCCAGCGTTCCGTAAAGGGTGCGCGCCTCGGGCAGCGATGCGTTCTCCACTATCGCGACCGGCGTGCTGGCGCGCTTGCCGCAGGCGAGCAGCGCTTCGGCGATCGCTGCAGCGTCGCCGGCGCCCATATAGACAGCGCTCGTATCCGCAGCGAGTACGGCGTGCGCCCAGTCGTTGGCTGGCTCGCCGGCGCCTTGCCGCGGCGTCACGAACGTGACGCTGCGCGCCGCTCCGCGCCGAGTGAGGGAGATGCGCATCTCGGCGGCCGCCGCCAGCGCGGCCGTGATGCCCGGCACGACTTCGACGCGCACGCCCTCAGCACGCAGATGGCCGATTTCCTCGTGCGCGCGACCAAAGAGCAGCGGATCGCCGCCCTTGAGGCGTACCACGACGCGATGCTCACGCGCGGCATCCGCCAGGCGCTTGTTAATGAAGCGCTGCGCGGTGGAGTGCCTAGCGCAGCGCTTGCCGACCGCCACCTTCTCGGCGCGCGCGGCGAGCGCGAGGATCGCCGCCGGAACCAGCGCATCGTGAAAAACGATGTCCGCCTCAGCCAGGAGACGCGTCGCGCGCACGGTGAGCAAGTCTGCCGCCCCCGGGCCCGCCCCCACCAGGTAGACGGTACCGCTCACATCAAGCCAGCCGGCGGCGGAAAAGCGGCAGCGGCCGTTTTACGGAAGCCTGATACGCCTCGCTGAAGTCATCGAACGCGGCGAGCGCTGCGTACGGGTCTTCGCCGGGCCGCAGCTCGAAAGCATCGAAGCCGCAGCTCTCGAGGAAGGACAGGTGATCGCGCGTGATGTGGCCGACGGCGCGCAGCTCCCCCCGGTAGCCGTAGCGCTCGCGCAGGAGCCGCCCGATCGAGAAGCCTCGCCCGTCGCCGAACTTCGGGAAATGCACCTCCACGCGCGCTGCGCGGGCGAGGCGCTCGGCCACTGCCGCCGGGTCGTCCGTCGGCTCGAGGCGCAGCACCTCGTCTTTCTCAGGCGAGAGCGTGCTCTCGGTGACTACGCGTCGACCTTTGATCAGCGTTGCCATAGACATATTCCTTGAAGGGGGCGATACCGATGCGGTTCACGACATCGATGAAGCGCTCGGCGTCGCTGTCCCGGTGAGCGAGATAGCAGTCGATCAGTCGCTCGATGACGTCGGGCACTTCGGCGCGCGCGAACGAAGGGCCGATGACTTTGCCGAGCGCCGCCTTCAGCCCGGGACGGATCTCGCCCTGGTTGCCGCCGATCTCGATCTGGTACCACTCCTCGCCGTTCTTGTCGACGCCGAGGATGCCGATGTGGCCGACGTGGTGGTGGCCGCAGGCATTCATGCACCCGGAGATGTTGAGGTCGAGCTCGCCGATGTCGTGTAGATGATCGAGATCGTCGAAGCGGCGCTGGATGGCCTCGGCGACAGGAATCGACTTGGCGTTCGCCAGCGCGCAGAAATCGCCACCCGGGCAGCTGATGATATTCGTGAGCAGCCCGAGGTTCGGCGTGGCGAGACGCAGCGCACGCGCCTCGCGCCATAGCGCGACAAGGTCGGCCTGGCGTACATCCGCGAGCACCAGATTCTGCTCGTGCGATACGCGCAGCTCGCCGAAGGAATAGCGGTCGGCGAGATCGGCGATCGCGTCCATCTGGTCGGAGGTGACGTCGCCCGGTGGTACGCCGGTCACCTTGAGCGACAGCGTGACCGCCGCATAGCCGGGCACCTTGTGCGGATACACGTTGCGCTTGAGCCAGTTTGCGAAGCCCGGCACGTTCACCGTGCTGAGGTCGGTGTCGCTCAGCCGCTCGTAGGTCGGGCGCGTAAAGCGTGCGGCGACCCGCTCGATCTCCTCGGCGATCAGCGTTGCCGGGCCGTCCTTGAGATGCGCCCATTCTGCTTCGACCTCGTCGCGGAACTGGTCCGCCCCGCGCTGCTTCACGAGGATCTTGATGCGCGCCTTGTGGATGTTGTCGCGCCGACCGTATCGGTTGTACACCCGCAGGATCGCTTCCAGATAGGTGAGCAGGTGCGGCCATGGCAGGAATTCGCGGATGCACACGCCGATGATCGGCGTGCGGCCGAGCCCGCCGCCCACCAGCACCCGGAAGCCGATCTCGCCCTTTTCATCGCGCATGGCGTGCAAGCCGATGTCGTGCACCGCCACCGCGGCGCGGTCGGCTCGCGCGCCATTCAGGGCGATCTTGAACTTGCGGGGCAGGTATGAGAATTCCGGATGGAAGGTGGACCATTGGCGGATGATTTCGCACCAGACGTACGAGTCGACGATCTCGTCGCGCGCGACGCCGGCGAAATGGTCGGTGGTGACGTTGCGGAACGAGTTGCCGGAGGTCTGGATGGCGTGCATCTGCACCGTGGCGAGCTCGGCGAGGATGTTCGGCACCTGCGCGAGCTGCGGCCAGTTGAGCTGCAGATTCTGGCGCGTCGAGAAGTGCCCGTAGCCGCGGTCGTAGCGCCGGGCGATGTCGGCGAGCTTGCGCAGCTGGCGCGTCGACAGGAGCCCATACGGGATGGCGATGCGCAGCATCGGCGCGTAGCGCTGGATGTAGAGGCCGTTTCTCAGCCGCAGCGCGCGGAACTCGTCCTCCGACAGCTGGCCGGCGAGGAAGCGCTCGGTCTGGCCGCGGAACTGCCGCACCCGCTCGTCCACCAGCCGCTGGTCGATTTCGTCGTAGCGATACACGTCAGGGGAGCCCGGGCGCCATGGGAGCCGTCAATGCTAGGGGCCTCGCTTATGCTCTCAAAGACTATTGTGTTAGCATGTTATGCAAACAGAGCATAAGGCATGAAGCTGCAGCAGCTTCGTTATTTGACCGAGGTGGTGCGCCGGGGCCTCAACGTCTCCGAGGCGGCCGAGGCGCTGCATACCTCGCAGCCGGGGGTCTCCAAGCAGATCCGCGCCCTCGAGGACGAGCTTGGCATCCAGGTGTTCGCGCGCCATGGCAAGCGCCTGGTCTCGGTGACCGAGCCCGGCAAGGCGGTGGTGTCGATCGCGGAGCGGATCCTCTCGGAAGCACAGAACCTGCGCCGTGCCGGCGAGGAATTCGCCAACGATCAGCTCGGCACGCTGACGATCGCCGCGACCCACACGCAGGCGCGCTACGCGCTGCCGAAGGCGGTGGCGGCGTTCAAGCGCCGCTATCCGCGGGTGGAGCTGCTCATACAGCAGGGCAATCCGACGCAGATTTGCGACCAGGTGGCCGCCGGCGAGGCGGACCTGGGCGTCGCGACAGAGATGATCGCGCTGCGCCCGGAGCTCGTGTCGCTGCCGGTATACCAATGGAATCGCTGCGTCGTCGTGCCGCCGCGGCACCCGCTGCTGAAGAGCACGCCGCTGATGCTGGAGAAGCTGGCGGAGTACCCGATCGTCACGTACGACTTCGCCTTCGCCGGCCGCTCACACGTACAGAAAGCGTTCGAGAACCGCGGGCTCGCGCCTCACGTGGTGCTGAGCGCGCAGGACTCGGACGTGATCAAGACGTACGTGGAGCTCGGGCTCGGCGTGGGCATCCTCGCCAAGATGGCGTTCGACCCCAAGCGCGACCGCACGCTGCGCGCGATCGATGCCAGCCACCTCTTCGAGTCGAGCACCACACGCCTGGGGATAAAGCGCGGCGCCTACCTGCGTCGCTATGCGTACGAGTTCATCGAGCTCTTCGCGCCGCACCTGCCGCGAACGGTCGTCGAGCGCGCGGTGCGCGGCGAAGAAGGCTCGCGCTACGAGCTATAGGCGGCGATGAAGTCGCGCACCTGCGGGAACACCACTTCGCGCCAGCGCCGGCCCGCGAAGATGCCGTAGTGCCCTACGCCCGGTGCGACGAAGTGCGCGCGCCGCCCGCGCGGGATGTTCAGGCACAGTGCGTGCGCCGCCTCCGTCTGGCCATTGCCCGAGATGTCGTCGAGCTCGCCTTCGATGGTAAGCAGCGCGGCGCCGCGGATGGCATGCGGCCGCACCAGCTCATCGCGCACGTACAGGCGCCCCTTGGGTAGCGCGAATTCCTGGAACACGGTCTTGACCGTGTCGAGGTAATACTCGGCCGGCAGGTCGAGCACCGCGTTGTACTCGTCGTAGAAGCGCCGGTGCGCCTCGGCCGATTCGCCGTTGCCCACCATGAGGTGGTTGAAATATTCCCAGTGGGCATTCACGTGGCGATCGGGATTCATCGCCACGAAACCGAGGTGCTGCAGGAAGCCCGGATACACACGCCGCATGTACCCGGGGTACTTGGGCGGCACGCGCTCGATCAGGTTGCGCTCGAACCATGAATACGGCTTGCGCCGCGCGAGATTGTTCACCGCCGTGGGGCTGTGCCGCGCATCGATCGGCCCGCCCATCATGACCATGGTGAGCGGCTGCGCCTCGCCGCGCGAGGCCATGAGCGAGATGGCGGCGAGAACCGGCACCGTCGGCTGACACACCGAAATGACGTGCAGGCGGGGCGAAAGCTGCGCGATCCACTCCCGGACGTAGTCGACGTAGTCGGCAAGGTGGAACGGGCCTGCCGAAAGCGGCACCAGGCGCGCGTTGATCCAGTCGGTGATCCACACCTCGTGCTCGGCGAGGAGCGAGCGCACCGTATCGCGCAGCAGCGTCGCGTGATGCCCGGAGAGCGGCGCCACGACAAGCACGTTGCGCGGCTTGCGCGCCCCCTGCATGAAGTGCAGCAGGCGGCAGAACGGCTTCTCGTCGGCCACCTCGATCTCGACGCCGGGCAGGTTCCATTGCGGCTTTTCGTAGCGCTCGGTGACTCGCAGAAAGAGGTCGCTCGACGCTGCCACACGGCGCGAAATCGGCCAGTGCGCGAGCGGGCTGAAAGGATGGCCGAACCAGCCGCGCGACCATTCCGCGACGTAGCGCAGGGGCTCGAGCGCCATGTGCTGCGCCTCGTAAAGGCTGTAGAGCACGCGGTGCTCTTACGCGGCCTTGCGCTCGTCTCGCAGCGCGCGGCGCAGGATCTTGCCGACGTTGGTCTTCGGCAGCTCGGTGCGGAACTCGACGTACTTCGGCCTCTTGTAGCCGGTGAGCTCGCGTTTGCAGTGCTCGAGCACGTCCTGCTCGGTGAGCTGCGGATCCTTCTTCACCACGAAGACCTTAGGCACCTCGCCCGAGTGCGGATCGGGCACGCCGACGACTGCGCACTCGAGCACGCCCGGCAGCATCATCACGACCTGCTCGATTTCGTTCGGGAACACCTTGAAGCCCGACACGACGATCATGTCCTTCTTGCGATCGACAATGCGGATAAAGCCCTTCGCATCCATTACGCCGATGTCCCCGGTATGCAGAAAGCCGTCCGCGCCGAGCACTTTCGCCGTCTCGTCGGGACGCTGCCAGTAGCCCGTCATCACTTGCGGGCCGCGGATGCAGATCTCGCCAGTCTCGCCGATCGGCAGCGGCCGGTCCGCATCGTCGCGGATCTCGATGTCGGTCGAGGGCATTGGCACGCCGATTGAGCCGCTGTACTCACCCAGATTCAGGGGATTCGCGGTCGCGGCGGGCGCCGTCTCGGTCAGGCCGTAGCCCTCGATCAGCGTCGTACCGGTAACCTGCTTCCAGCGATCGGCGACGGCCTTTTGCACTGCCATGCCGCCGCCCAGGGCAAAGCGCAGGTGCGAGAAGTCGAGCTTTGCGAAGTCGGGATTGTTGAGCAGCGCGTTGAACAGCGTGTTCACGCCGCTGATCATGGTGAACCTGTGCTTGCCGAGCTCCTTGACGAAGGTCGGGATGTCGCGCGGATTGGTGATCAGGATGTTCTCGCCGCCGACCACCATCATGTTGAGGCAGTTCACGGTCAGCGAGAAGATGTGGTAGAGCGGCAGCGCGGTGATGATTACCGGCCGCTCGCCGTCCATTGCCGGCTGCAGCCAGGCCTTGTACTGCAGCAGCGCGGCGATCACGTTCCGGTGCAGGAGCATCGCGCCCTTCGAGACGCCGGTCGTGCCGCCGGTGTACTGCAGAAACGCAGTGTCGTCATGCCCGAGCGGCGGCGTGACGAGCTTTGCCTGCGCCCCCTCGGCGAGCGCCTGCTTGAAGCTGATCGCGCCGGGCATGTCGTAGGCCGGGACCATTTTCTTCACGTGGCGTACGACCAGGTTCACTACCAGGCCTTTGAGCCCGAGCATCTCGCCGAGCGAGGTGATAACGACGTGCTTGAGCGGCGTACGCGAGCGCACCTGCTCGAGCACGGCGGCGAAGTTCTCCAGGATGACGATGGCCTCGGCGCCCGCGTCCTTCAGCTGGTGCTCGAGCTCGCGCGCGGTATAGAGAGGATTGACGTTGACGACGACGCAACCGGCGCGCAGCGTGCCGAACATGGCGATCGGGTATTGCAGGCAGTTCGGCATCATGATCGCGACACGCGCGCCCTTGCCGAGGCCCTTTGCCTGCAGCCAGGCGCCGAAGTCGCGCGCGAATCGGTCGAGCTCGGCAAAGCGGATCGTCTTGCCCATATTGGTGAAGGCAGGACGATCGCCGAACTCGCGGATGCTCTTCTCGAAGAGCTCGACGAGCGAGCCGTACTCGCGCGGCTCGATCTCGGCCGGCACCCCGGGCGGATAACTCTTAAGCCAGATGCGCTCCATCTCTCCCCCTAGCCGAAGTCAGGGCCCGGTTTGCTCACCGGTTCTTGAACGCGGGCTTGCGCTTTTCGAGGAACGCCGCCATGCCCTCCTTCTGGTCGGCGAGCGCGAACTGCGAGTGGAACAGGCGCCGCTCGAACAGCACGCCCTCCGCGAGCGTGCTCTCGTAGGCCCGGTTGATCGACTCCTTGATCATCATCACGACGGGTAGCGAGTAGCTGGCGATTTTGTCTGCCACGGCGAGCGCTTCGTCCATCAGCTTCTCTAGGGGTACGACACGCGAGACGAGCCCGGCGCGCTCCGCCTCCTGCGCATCCATCATGCGTGCGGTGAGGCAGATATCCATCGCTTTCGCCTTGCCCACCGCCCGCGGCAGCCGCTGGGTGCCGCCCGCGCCCGGCATCACGCCGAGGTTGACCTCAGGCTGGCCGAAGCGCGCGTTCTCCGCGGCAATCACGATGTCGCACATCATCGCGAGCTCGTTGCCGCCGCCGAGCGCATAGCCCGCCACCGCGGCGATCACCGGCTTGCGGAC
>DASQIG010000029.1:0-3261 GCA_035631735.1 Burkholderiales bacterium
GATCTTCACGCGCCCGTCGATCAGCGCTTGGGTACGGTCGTAGCGGCCGCAAGCCAGGGTCAGTCGCATGCGCTGAAGTATAGTTGGGCGCCATGCGCGTTCTGATCGCCGGGGGCGGCATCGGCGGACTGACCACCGCACTGGCGCTGCTCAAGCACGGCATCGACGTCGATGTGTACGAGCAGGCGGCCGAGCTGAAAGAGGTCGGCGCGGGCGTGCAGCTCGCGGCGAACGGCACGCGCGTCCTCTATGCGCTCGGCATCGGCGAGGAGCTCCGGGCCTTGTCGTGCGAGGCGCAGGGCAAGGAGATCCGGCACTGGCAGACCGGCGAGACCTGGAAGCTCTTCGACCTCGGCCCGGCATCGATCGAGCGCCACGGCGCGCCGTACTTCACCGTCTACCGGCCCGATCTGCTGGACGTACTCACGCGTGCATTGCGGCGCGTAAAGCCCGGTGCGCTGCATCTCGGCGCGCGCTGCCGCGGCTTTGCGCAGGAGGACGACAGCGTCACGCTCGAGCTCGAGAGCGGCGCCACGGTGCGCGGCGACGCGCTCGTCGGCGCGGACGGCGTCCATTCGCGCATCCGCCAGTCGCTCTTCGGCACCGACCGGGCGGAATTCACCGGGGTCATCGCGTGGCGCGGCATCGTGCCGATGGCGCGGCTGCCTGCGCACATGTCACGCCTGGTGGGGTCCAACTGGGTGGGGCCGGGCGGGCACGTCGTGCATTACCCGCTGCGGACCGGCCGGCTGATGAACTTCGTCGGCGCGCTCGAGCGGGCCGACTGGCGCGTCGAGTCGTGGAGCGCGCGGGGAACGCAGCCGGAGCTCGCCGCCGACTTCCGCGGGTGGCATGCGGATATCCAGGCGTTCATCGGCGCCATCGACACCCCGTACAAGTGGGCGCTGATGGTCCGGCCGCCGCTCGAGCGCTGGTCGGTGGGCCGCGTCACGCTGCTCGGCGACGCGGCACATTCCATGCTCCCGTTCCTCGCGCAAGGCGCAGTGATGGCGATCGAAGACGGCTACGTGCTCGCGCGCTGCCTCGCCAAGCACGAGGCGGAGACCGGGCTGCAGCGCTACGAGGCGGCGCGGCGCGAGCGCACGCGCCGCACGGTCGAGGGCTCGGCGGCCAACATCCATCGCTTCCACAACCGGGCGCTCGCGGACCCGCAGGAGGGCCGCCGGTTCATCGACCGCGAATGGGCGAGCCAGCGCATCGCCGACCGCTACGAATGGCTGTTCCGCTACGACGCAACAACGGTGGAGATTTGATGCTGCGCCTCTTGATCGCTGCACTCGCGCTGGGCGCCCAAGCTGCCTTTGGTCAGGGCTACCCATCAAAGCCGATCCATCTCATCGTGCCGTTCCCGCCCGGCGGGCCGACCGACATCGTCGGCCGCCTGGTCGGGCAGAAGCTCGCCGAAGGGCTCGGGCAGCCGGTGATCGTGGAAAACCGCGCCGGCGCTGGCGGCACGGTGGGCTCCACGGCCGCGGCAAAGGCGCCCGCCGATGGCTACACGCTCCTTTATGGCAGTACGAGCACGCTCGCCATCGCGCCGAGTCTCTACCACGATCTCGCCTACGATCCGCGCAGCGCCTTCGCGCCGATCAGCCTCGTGTCGCGCGGCGCGATCATCGCCGCGGTCAATGCGCAGGTACCGGCGCGCACGCTGCAGGAGTTCATCGCGCTCGCGAAGAAAAGCCCGGGCAAGCTGTCCTACTCGTCGGCCGGCAGCGGTACGCCACCGCATCTCGCCGCCGAGCTCTTCAAAAGCATCGCAGGTGTCGATCTGCTGCATGTGCCGTACAAGGGCGGCGCGCCCGCCATCAACGATCTCGTCGGCGGGCAAGTGCACGCCATCTTCGAAGGCCAGGTCGTCCTGCTGCCGCACATCAAGTCCGGCAGAGTGCGCGCGCTCGCCATCACCGGGATGAAGCGCGACCCAGCGCTCCCCGATGTGCCCACGTTCGTCGAAGCGGGCCTGCCAAGGTACGACGCTTATTTCTGGAGCGGGCTCGTCGCGCCCGCCGGCACGCCGGCGGAGGTGATCGCCAGGCTGAACAGCGTGCTGGTCCGCGCGCTCAATGCACCCGACGCGCACGATGCACTGATGCGCCAGGGGCTCGAGCCGGCGGGCACCACACCGCAGCAGTTCGCGGCTTTCATCGCCGCCGAAGTCGAGCGTTGGGGGCGGGTCGCCAAGGCTTCGGGGGCGAAGCTCGACTGACAGGGCTTTCCGGCATAATCCGCGGCAACAAGGAGGGAATATGAACCACAGCGCTGTCGCACCGGGCTCCCGTCCGCTCGTCCTGCTCGCCGGGCGGATACTGATGGGCGCGATTTTCCTCAACGCGGGCATACGCAAGGTCCTGGGCTTCGCCGGTACGGTGGGCTATTTCACCAAGCTCGGCTTCGCTGCACCGGAGCTCTTCGCGGTGCTCGCCATCGTGATCGAAGTCGGCGGCTCCATCCTGCTCATCATCGGGTGGAAGACGCGCTGGGTCGCCTGGCTGCTCGCGCTGTTCGTGCTGATCGCCGCACTGGCCGCCCACCGCTTCTGGGAATTCGACGCCGCGCAGTACGCGAACCAGATGAATCACTTCATGAAGAACCTCGCGATCATCGGCGGGCTGCTGTTCGTCGCGACGTTCGGCCCCGGCAGCGCCTCGGTCGACAAGAGTTGACTGCCAGGTCGGATGCTTCGCTGATCGCCGCGCTCGAGCGGGCGAACATCCACCCGCTCTGGGATCGCTATAAGCGCATCACGCCGGTCGCGCCGCAGGCGAAGGACGCGCCGATGCACTGGCGCTGGCGCGACATCGAGCCGTTCACGGCGCGCGCCGCGAAGGAAGTGGGAATCGAGGACGTTGAGCGCCGCGCGCTGATCCTCGCCAATCCCGCGTTCGGCGGCGAGACGGTGACCACCCACAACCTGATCGGCGCCTTTACCGTGCTCGAGCCGGGCGACAAGGCGGCGCCGCACCGGCACACCGCCGCTGCGATCCGCTTCTCCACGCGCGCCGAGGGCGCGGTCACCATCGTCAACGGCCGGCGCTGCGAGATGAAGGAAGGCGATCTCGTCCTCACGCCGCCCATGTGCTGGCACGGCCACATCAACCAGAGCGCGCGGCGCACCGTGTGGTTCGATGCGGCCAACATGCCGGCGATCTGCATGCTGGATGCGAGCTTCTTCGAGCCGGGCGCGCGCCAGGATGAGCGCTTCTGGGAAGTCGGCACCGAGGGCTCGGGCGAGTACCG
>DASQIG010000030.1:0-2798 GCA_035631735.1 Burkholderiales bacterium
GGCAGGGCGCCGGCGGGCAGCGCGAGCATCTCGCGCGCGCGCTCGGAGACGAACATCTGGTCGCTGACGAGATCCCAGTCCCAGTGGCCGGCGTCCGAGCCTTCCATCGCGTGCGCATAGCGCTGCTCCGAAGCGCGCAGCGCCTCTTCGGCGCGCTTGCCCTCGGTAACGTCCGTCGCCGAGCCGGTCCAGCGCACGACCTTGCCGTGCGCGTCGCGAAAGCACATGCCGTCGAGCCTGTGCCATCGCGTCTCGCCGCCGACGAGCACGCGCAGCTCCATGGCGAGGCGCGAGTCGCGGCCGGTGAACAGCTCGCGCACCGCGCGCTGCCACTTCTCCAGATCCTCCGGATGCAGCGGCGCACGCCGCATGAAGTCCTCGCGGCCGGCGAACGTCGTGCCGGGCGCAAAGCCCCCCATCTCAAGGAGGCGCGGCGAGAGGTAGAACTCATCCTTGACGACATCCCAGTCCCAGAAGCCGGCGTTTGCGGAGAGCATCACGCGCTGGTAGCGCTCTTCGCTTTGGCGCAGCGCCTCCTGCGCCAGTTTCTGCGCCGTGATATCGCTGGTCGCTCCCGAAACCCGCAAGGGACGCCCGTCCTCGCTGCGGAACACCTTGCCGCGCGAGCGCAGCCAGCGCACCTCGCCGGGGCGCACGTCGAAGGACAGTTCGATGTCGTAGCTTTTCGTCGGATCGGCGATCGCCGCCTGCAGCGCCTGCTCCTGGCGCGCGCGCTCACCTGGGCGGATGGGCTGCCGTGCCTTCCATGCGTCGCGGTCCGCGAATTTTTCGTCTACCGGGATGCCGTAAAGCTCGCGGAAGCGCGGCGAATGGAACACCTGGTGCGTGACGAGATCCCATTCCCAGTGCCCCGCCGCCGTGGCTTCCATCGCGCGCGCGTAGCGCTCTTCCGATGCAGCGAGGTGCGCGGTGCGTTCCGCCACTGCAGTGCCCAATTCGTCGCGCGCTTTGGTCAGCTCGCGCTCCCGTTCGCGCAGCGCCGCCTCGGCGCGCCGGTACGAATTCGTTCCCCAGCCCACCGCGGCGCCGGTCAGCCCCAAGGTGATGAAGCGCGGCAGGTCGAAGATGCCCGCGAGCAGCGGATAGGTGAGCGCGATCAGGTGAGGAAGTGCGACCGCCGAGAGGAATGCGGCGAAGACACCCGGGCCGGGGCCGCCAGACCAGGCAGCGGCAACCACGCCGAGGATGAAGAGTCCCATCGGATGAAACAGCTGCCCCGCCGGCGAAGCGTGCAGCAATACCGCGGCGCCGATGCAAGCCACAGCCAGCGCGTAGCGCCAGGCGATCGCCGTGGCGCGCGCCAGCGTCAAGCGTTGACCGACTCGCGCACTGCCGCGAGCAGCTCCTTGCGAGTGAATGGCTTGGGCAGCACCTTTTTGACGCCGAGCCGGCGCGCCGCCTCCACGGATCCTGCGAGACCGCGGCGAAAGCGCGCCGAGAGAGCCAGGATGGGCGCAGCATACACGCCGTTCAGCGAGCAGATGAGCGCGGCTGCCGATTGCGGCTCCGGGCAGTCGACGATCACAAGCGCCGGCTTGATCTCGCCTGCGTCATCGGGCGGTGCGACCAGGTAGCCGGCCTCGCCAAGCCATCGTTCGAGCAACTCGCGGATCTGCGCGTCCCCCTCCCGGATGACCACGTAACCTTTTGGATTCACGTCTATCCTAGTGCATGGCAGTCCTTATCTAACGATCCGCCAGCGTCACCGATGTGAAGGTTCCGGGGAGGCTACGTGTCAGTTGTCATAATGGACCCGCAGCGCCGCAATAGAACGCTCAAGGCGCTTGGGCACGCTCCATGCATGCCGGCAGAACACGACGACGTCGAGCAGACGTTCCTCGCGAGCGACCCCATCGCCGTCGACGTGACGCCCCGCAACGAGCCGCCGCCCACCTTGAAGAATTGACGCTTCAGCGTCATGCTCGGATGAATGCAGCGAACTCGGCAGTTGTGCAAGCGAGTCAGGTGAGCACGGGACTGACGGCGGCGCACGTGCTCGCGGTCGACGACGATCCGTCGGTTCGGCAGATGATCGTTGACTACCTGGGCGACAACGACATGCGCGTGACGGCCGTGCCGAGCGGCAGGCTGATCGCCGACGTCATGGCGCGCGACACGATCGATCTGCTGGTGCTCGACCTGCGCCTGCCGGGCGAGGACGGCATGGAGATCGCGCGCCGGCTGCGCGAGGAGTCGCCCGGGCTGCCGATCATCATGCTGACCGGGCGGAAGGATGAAGCCGACCGCGTAATGGGACTCGAGCTCGGCGCGGATGACTACCTCACCAAGCCTTTCTCACCCCGCGAGCTGCTCGCGCGCATCCGCGCGCTCCTGCGGCGCAGCCGCGCGCAGCAGACGGTGGCGGACGGCCTGCAGAAGATCCGCGCGTACCGCTTCGCGGGCTGGGAGCTGAACGTGCGCTTGCGCCGGCTGACGTCGCCCGGCACCGATCTCGTGACGCTCACCAACACGGAATTCAACCTGCTCGCGGCGTTTCTCGCCGCGCCCCAGCGCGTGCTGTCGCGCGACCAGCTTCTGGGGCTCTCGCGCCTGCACAACGACGAGGTGTACGACCGCTCCATCGATACGCAAGTCGGCCGCTTGCGCAAGAAGATCGAGCTCGGCGGCAAAATCCTGATCCGCACCGAGCGCGGCGCGGGCTACGTCTTCACCGCGCCAGTAGAGGTCGTGCGGTAAGCTTTCGAACCGTTCGTAAGGAGACAGCACCATGATCAACGACGAAACCCGGCTGCGTCGCGCAGCTCCGCTCCATACCC
>DASQIG010000031.1:0-2169 GCA_035631735.1 Burkholderiales bacterium
AGGAACGCGGTCTTTGCGCTCGGCGCGGCATAGCGCAGGTCGCAGGCCATGGCGAGGATGGCGCCCGCGCCCGCGCACACACCCTCCACCGCGGCGACCAGCGGCTGCGGGCAATGGCGCATCGCCTTCACGAGATCGCCCGTCATGCGCGTGAAGTCGAGGAGCTCCGGCATCGTCATCTTGGTGAGCGGGCCAATGATCTCGTGGACGTCGCCACCGGACGAGAAGTCGCCGCCCTCGCCGCGCAACAGGACGACCTTGATGCCGGGCTCGTGCGCGAGCGCGCGAAAGTGATCGCGCAGCTCCGCGTAGGAGTCGAAGGTGAGCGGGTTCTTGCGCTCGGGGCGGTTCAGCGTGACGACGCCGACCTTGCCTTCCACCCGCCAGAGAAAGTGCTTCGGCTGCTTCATGGTGCGACCTCCAGCGCATGCTCCTTGGCGCGCGCCAGCAGCCGCAGGAGCTCGTCCTGCTCGCGGCGCGAGAGGCCCGAGAGCAGCTCCACGACCCACTCCTCGTGCGCCCGCGCCATCTCGGCGAAGGTGCGCTCGCCGGACTTCGTCAGCCGGATGCGGAACGCCCGGCGGTCGCTCGGCTCATCGAGGCGCTCGACCAGGCCTTCCTTCTCGAGCTGATCCACGATCGTGGTGACGTTGCCGCCGGTGACCATCAAGAGGCGCGAGAGCTCGTTCATCTTCAGGCCCTCGGCATGGCGCTCGAGCTGCGCCATCAGGTCGAAGCGCGGCAGCGTGGTGCCGAAGCGGCTGCGCAGGCGCGAGCGCACCACCCGCTCGATCATCTGCGTGCAAGTGAGCAGCCGCAGCCAGATGCGCAGCGCCCGGTGGTCATCGGAGCGCGCTATGGTCTCACGGTCGGTGCGGACGGCGGCCAATGCCATGGGCGAATCCTACAAGCCTGAATAGATCAAGCTTAAAGCATCCCCGCGCCGTTGTCACGCTAGACTTGCTTCCGGGAGGAGGAGCCATGTCGAGCGCACACCGTCGCCGTTTCCTGCAGTTTCTCGCCGCCAGCCCGTTCGCCGGCCCCGCCTGGGCGCAACTCGCGCCGAAGTCCCGGCTGCCCGACCCGATTCCCTGGGCAGCGCTCGAGCCCGACAAGCTGATCAAGAGCCCGAAGGAAGCGATCAACGTCTTCGACTTCGAGCCCGTGGCGCGCCAGAACGTGCCGCCGGCGCACTTCGGCTACATGGCCTCCGGCATCGACGACGAGGTCACGCTGCGCGCCAACCGGGAAGGGTTCCTCAAGTTCCAGCTACGCCCCCGCCGGCTGGTCGACGTCGAGAAGGTCGACATGAGCACCGAGATCCTCGGCACGCGCTATCCGTCGCCGATCGTCGTCGCACCGGTCGGCGGCCAGAAAGCGTTCCACGCCGAGGGCGAGATCGCGACCGCCAGGGCGGCAAAGGCGGGCAACCACCTGATGATCCTCTCGACCGCGACGACCAGCTCGGTCGAGGACGTGACCGCCGCGCGCGGTGCGCCGATCTGGTACCAGCTTTATGCCACCAACAAATGGGACGTGGCGAAAGCGTTCGTCACACGAGCCGAGCGCGCGGGATGCCCGGTGGTCGCGGTAACGGTGGATCGCAGCGGCGGCCGCAACCAGGAGACGCTCTTCCGGCTGCAGCGCACCGACTCGCGCGATTGCAATGCCTGCCATGACCGCTCCAGCCTGCAAGCCAACCTGCGCCGGCGGCCGATGTACCAGGGCGTGGATATCAGCGGTCTGCGGAACACGCAGTCCTCCGCGATGACGTGGGACTTCCTCAAGCGGCTGCGCGACACCACCAAGATGAAGATCGTGCTGAAAGGCATCCTGGCGCACGAGGATGCGCTGCTTGCCGTGCAGAACGGCATGGACGGCATCATCGTCTCGAACCACGGCGCGCGGAGCGAGGACAGCGGCCGCTCGACGATCGATGCGCTGCCGGAGATCCTCGAGGCGGTGAAAGGCCGCATGCCGGTGCTCGTCGACAGCGGCTTCCGGCGTGGGACCGACATCGCCAAGGCGCTCTGCATGGGCGCGCAGGCCGTCTGCGTTGGGCGCCCGTACATCTGGGGCCTCGGCGCTTTCGGCCAGCCGGGCGTCGAGCGGGCGCTCGAGCTCCTGCGCATCGAGCTGCACGCGATCATGCAGCAGGTCGGCGCAGCA
>DASQIG010000032.1:0-5860 GCA_035631735.1 Burkholderiales bacterium
AGGCGCCGCAGTTCGGCGAGATCGGCGCCGGCATCCAGATCGCGCCGAACGCCTGGCATGCGCTCGACGCGCTCGGCGTAGGCCGGCTGGTGAAGAAACAGGCGGTGTTCATCGAGCGCCTGCTGATGTTCGACGGCGTGAGCGGCGAGAAGGTGATCGACATCCCGCTCGACCAGCGCTTCGCCAAGCGCTTCGGCAACCCGTATGCGGTGACTCATCGCGCCGACATCCATGGGTCGCTGCTGGACGGCTGCAAGGCGCTGCCGCAGTTGATCGACCTGCGGACCAGCAGCCGGGTGACGGGCTTCGCGATCGAGGACGACGGCGTGCGCGTCACGCTGGCCGACGGGCAGGCGCTGCGGGGCACGGCATTGGTTGGCGCCGATGGCGGCAAGTCGGTGATCCGCGAGACCATCGTCGGCGATCCGAAGCCGCCGGTAAGCGGCCACATGTGCTACCGCGCGGTGCTCAACATCAACGAGGTGCCGAAGGAGCTGCGCCTGCCCGCGGCGACGCTCTGGGCGGCGCACAACACGCACATCGTTCACTACCCGCTGCGCGGCTGGAAGCTCTTCAACCTCGTCGCCACGGTGATCGGCAAGCACACGAGCGGCGGGCACAACGAGGCGGCGACGCTGGAAGAAGTCATCCCGCTCTTCTCGCATTACTGCGATAAGCCGATGAAGCTGATGCGCACGCCGAAGGAGTACCGGCGCTGGATGCTCCAGTACCGCGAGCCGGTGGACAACTGGACACGCGGGCCGGTGGCGCTGCTCGGCGATGCCGCGCACTTCATGCTGCAGTACATGGCGCAAGGCGCAGCGATGGCGATGGAGGACGCGGTGTGCCTCGGCCTGTGCGCCGATGCGGCGGACGGCGATTTCCCGCGCGCCTTCGGCGACTACCAGCAAAGGCGCATCGTGCGCGCGACGCGCGTGCAGATCTCGGCGAACAGCCTGATCGGGCAGATCTTCCACGTGCCCGATGGTTTGCAGCGCGAGGTGCGCAACGACATCTTTCGCGGCCGGCCGGCCGAGCGCTACTACGACGCGCTCGAGTGGGTCTTCAGCGCGCCTGATTACGTGCGTGAGTTCAAGGCGCAAAGCGCGCCGCGCCGTCCGCCATCGCGCCAACGGGACTAGACCGCCGGCTGATGTTGCTGCTCACGGCTACGACCTTCGCGGCCGCGGGCGGGATCCACTACCAGACGCCGATGCTCGGCGCGATGGCGGCGGAGTTCGGCGCCGACAGCTCGATCATCGGCTGGGTGCCGACGCTCACTTTCGGCGGCTTCCTCGCCGGGATCGGTCTCCTCGTCCCGCTCGGCGACCGCGTCGACAAGCGCCGGCTCATCATCACCCAGCACTTCGCCGCGATCGTCGCCCTGCTCGCCGCCGGTGCGGCGAGCGGCGTTGCGACCGCCGCGGCGAGCGGCTTTCTCATCGGCCTGTGCGCCTGCTACGCGCAGAACATCGTGCCGATGGTGGCGGAGCTCGCGCCGCCCGGAGAGCGCGGCCGCGCGGTCGGCACGGTGCTCACGGCACTCTTCCTCGGCATCCTCTTCGCGCGCATCACGGGCGGCATCGTCGCCGCGCAGCTCGGCTGGCGCTGGATGTACGTGCTCGGCGCGGCGCTGCTGCTGCTCATCGCGCCGGCGTTGATCGCGCGGCTGCCGCATTCGACGCCGAAGACCACGCTCGCGTATCCCGAGCTGCTCGCGTCGATGCTGACGCTCGCGCGCGTGCACGCCGACATGCGGCGCGTCGTGGCGATCCAGGTGCTGCTCGGCATCTGCTATGGCGGCTTCTGGGCGACGATCGCGACCATGCTGCTCAACTGGCACGGCCTCGGTCCCGCCGTGGCGGGCCTCATCGGCATTCCCGGCGCCGCCGGCATCCTCATCGCGCGTCCTGCGGGACGCTGGCTCGACTTGCGCGGGCCGGCACCGATCGTCACCACCGGCATCGCGCTCATCATCGCTGCCTACGGCGTGTTCGCCTTCGGCGTCTGGTGGCCGGCGGCGCTCGCCATCGGCGCCGCGCTCCTCGACAGCGGACTGCGCGCCGCGATGGTCGCCAACCAGACGGTGGTGAACTCGCTCGCGCCCGAGGCGCGCAGCCGCTCCAACACCGTGTTCGGCCTCAGCGTCTGGTCTGGCAACGCCATCGGCGCCTTCATTGCCACCAGCGCGCTTGCAGCGAGCGGCTGGCTCGCGGTGTGCGCCATCTCCGCGCTGGCGGCAGCGGCGGCGCTTGCGGTCCAGCTGCGGTCCGTGCTCCGATAGCGGCATGGACGCCTTCGAGTTGCTCGTGGAAGCGCACCGGCCGGCGATGAAAGCGGTGCTGGCGAAGCTCGTGCGCCTGCTCGAGGCCCACAACGTGCGCTACGTGATCGGCGGTGCAACAGCTCTGTCGCTCTACGTGCGGCCGCGCATGACGGTCGATCTCGACGCATTCGTCGACCCCGCACAGAAGGACGAGCTCGACCACCTGCTGGCCGCTAACTTCGAATTCGTGAACGTCGGCCGCTTCCATTCAAAGTTCAAGGAAGCTGACGTCGAGATCGACATCCTCTACGCCGGTGCAAGCGCCGAGGACTTCGCGCTCGCCAGCCGGCGTGATGCGGTAATTCTGGGTACGCCGCTCAAGGCGGCGTCGCCGGAAGCATTGCTGTGGCTCTACGTTGCCTCGGAAAAGCCAATCAACTTCGCCGATGCGATCGAGCTGCTGCGCGCCCGGCCCGACCTCGACGTCGCGCTCGTGCGCAGGCACCTCGAGCAACGTCAGCCCGAGCTCGTCGAAAAGCTGAAGAAAATGCAGACGACGGCCCGGCAGCCGGTGCCGTCCTACGAGGAGTCGCGCGCGCGCCGCTCCTAATGCGGCGCGAGGAGATCCGAGCCGATCTCCGCCACCGAGCGCACGCCGCAAAGCTGCATCGAGCGCTCGAGCTCGCTCGCCAGGATCTCGAGCGCGCGGCGCCCGCCGACCTCGCCGCCCGCCATCGCGCCGAAGAGCGTGGCGCGGCCGGTCAGCACCCCGTGCGCGCCGAGCGCGCGTGCCTTGAGGATGTCGACGCCACGCCGCACGCCGCCGTCGAGCAGCACCGTCATCTTCGTGCCCACGGCGCGCGCCACGTGCGGCAGCGCTTCGAGCGTGGCTGCGGCGCCGTCGAGCTGCCGGCCGCCGTGGTTCGAGACGACCACGCCATCGCAGCCGATGGCGGCTGCGCGCTCGGCGTCGTCGGGGCGCTCGACGCCTTTCAGGAGGAGCTTCCGCGGCCAGAGCTCGCGGATGCGCTTGATCGCTTCCCAATCGAGCGCCGCGTCCATCTCGCGGCCCACGGCGGTGGCGATGTCGGTACCGTGCGGCGTGGTGAAGCGATAGCCCTCGAAGTTCGCCATGCCCGGCACGCCGCAGCGAATGATGTCGAGGAGCCACGCCGGCTTGAAGATCACGTCGCGCGAGTTGCGCCAGTTCGGGTTGTACGGCGTGCGGAAGCCGTTGCGCGGGTCGCGCTCCCGCTTGCCGGACACGGGGAGATCGACGGTGACCAGCATGGCTTCGTAGCCCGCGTTCCTCGCGCGTGCGATGAGCTTCTCGCGGAATTCATGCTCGCGCACCGCGTAGAGCTGGAACCACAGGCGCCCGCCCTCCTCGGCGACGCGCTCGATGGTGAAGGCCGCGGGCGTGGCGAGCGTGAAGGGCACGCCGAAGCCCTTCGCCGCGCGTGCGAGGATCAGCTCCGCGCCCGGGCGTCCCGCGCTGATGCCGCCGGTGGGCGCAATGGCGAGCGGCAGGCTGGCGCGCGCGCCGAGCAGCTCGGTGCTCATGTCCACCTTCGACACGTTGACCAGCACCCGCGGCAGCAGCCGCACGCGCTCGAACGCGGCACGGTTTTCGCGCAGCGTCACTTCGTCCTCCGCGCCGCCGTCGAAAAAATCGAAGATCGCGCGCGGCAGGCGCCGGCGCGCGAGCTGGCGCAGATCCTCGATGCTGACGACGTCGTTGAAGTCCGCCATATAATTCGCGGCTCGCACTCTACCGCCTAAAGGTTCGCCGGTGTCCCGCCTGTTCGCTATCGCGCTCGCTTTCCCGCTGCTGGTCCATGGCCAGTCGTTTCCAGCCAAGCCGATTCGCCTGGTCGCGCCGTTCACGCCGGCGGGCGCGGTCGATATCGCTACGCGCGCCACCGCCCACGAGCTGCAGCGCATCCTCGGCCAGCCGGTCACGGTCGAGAACAAGCCCGGCGCCGGCGGCAACCTCGGCGTGCTCGACGTGGCGCGCTCGGCGCCGGACGGCTATTCGATGGTGATGACCACCAGCGGCATCCAGGCAATCAATCCGTTCCTGTACGCGAAGATGCCTCTCGACGTAAACAGGGAACTGGCCCCGGTCGCGCCGATCGTCTCCCTCAACAACGTGCTCGTTGTCCATCCCTCGTTCCCGGCGCGCAGCGTGAAGGACGTGATCGCGCTCGCGAAGAAGGACCCCGGCAAGTGGACCTACGCCTCGAGCGGCAACGGCACGAGCATCCACATGTCGGGCGCGATGTTCACCTACCTCACGCACACTGACATCGTGCACATCCCCTACAAGGGCAGCGCGCCGGCGGTGACCGACCTGCTCGCGGGGCAGACCAACATGATGTTCGACAACATCCCGTCGTCGCTGCCGCACATCAAGGCCGGCAAGCTGATCGCGCTCGCCACCACCGGCGCGAAGCGCGACCCGGCGCTGCCCGAGCTGCCGACCATGCAGGAGGCGGGCGTCCCGGGCTACGAATCAGGCGTCTGGTTCGGCCTGATGGTGCCCGCGGCCACGCCGCAGGACATCATCGCCAAGCTGAACGCCGCCGCGATGCAGGCGACCAGGGCGCCGGAATTCGTGAAGCGCATGCACGATCTCGGCTACAACATCATTCCGGGCTCGCCGGAAGACATGGCGAAGATGATCCAGGACGAGCTCAAGCGTTGGGGGCCGATCGTGAAGGCCTCCGGAGCAAAAGTGGATTAATGAGGTGGATTGAATGAAGCCCGCAATGGCCAAGGTGAAGCGCATCGAGGGCGTGCTTTCGCCCGTCATCACGCCGTTCAGGAAGGACTACGCGCCCGACGAAGCGCGCTTCGTGCGCCACTGCCGCTGGCTGCTGAAGAGCGGCTGCGCCGGCCTCGCGATCTTCGGCACCAACAGCGAGGCGAACTCGATGTCCGTGGGGGAGAAACGCCGGCTGCTGGAGGCGCTCGCCAAAGGCGGCGTGGCGCCCGCGACGCTGATGCCCGGCACCGGGCACTGCGCGCTCGCGGACTCGATCGAGCTCACGCGCGCGGCGGTAGAGCTGGGCTGCGCGGGCGTGCTGATGCTGCCGCCCTTCTACTACAAGGGTGTCTCCGACGAGGGCTTGTACAGGAATTTCGCCGAGGTGATCGAGCGCGTCGGCGACGAGCGGCTGCAGCTCTACCTCTATCACATCCCGCCGGTGTCGCAGGTGCCGATCACGCTCGGCCTGATCGAGCGCCTGCTCGGCAAGTATCCCGGCATCGTCGCGGGCGTCAAAGACTCGAGCGGCGACTGGAGCAACACCAGGGCCATGCTGGAGGCGTTCGCGAAGGAAGGCTTCGATGTGTTCGCCGGCAGCGAAGTGTTCCTGCTCGACAACATGCGCCACGGCGGCAAGGGCTGCATCACCGCCACCGGCAACGTGAACCCGGGCGCCATCGATCGCCTCTACAAGAACTGGCGCTCGCCCGACGCGGACAAGCTGCAGGCCGGCATCACTGCGACGCGCAAGATCGTGCAGCAGCAGCCGATGATCCCGGCGCTCAAGGCGATCGTCGCCCACTACGGCAACGACGCGGGCTGGA
>DASQIG010000033.1:0-2554 GCA_035631735.1 Burkholderiales bacterium
CTTGTCTCCAAATTCGATGTCATCGCTCATTAGCTTGACGTTTACTTCTTTCAGCGTCGCAAGCAGTTCTTGTCCGCTCGCGAAGGCCGTTTGGAGCTTGTAGAGGCTGTTATTGAGCAGGATATCTAGCCATCGCTCTGCGTTGAACGTCACCCCGTATAGCTGTCCGTTCGTCCAAGTGGTGTTGACGCTTTGCAACGGGTGCAGGGTGAAGCCGACTTGGTACATATAGCTGCCGTTAAGCCTAATCATGATGCCCCTTTCGCCGGGGCCAAATCCTAGGTCCCAAGCGCGCATAGGGTATCAAATCTCGGGTACGTCATGTATATAACTCCGAAAATCTGATACCGTAGGTCGCATGGCGCTGAAGAGCCGCCTGGTCGAGGCGCTGAAGGCCTGCCTGCGGGCGCGCGGCATGACCTACGCCGCGCTGGCCAAGAAGCTCGGCGTTTCCGAGCCCACCGTGAAGCGCATGTTCTCGCGCGGCAACTTCACGCTGGAGCGCATCGAGCAGATCCTCGAGGCGATCGAGCTCGATTTGCAGGAGCTCGCGCGCCTGGCGCGCGACGGCTCGCCCGCGCCGGCCGAGCTTACGCACGAGCAGGAGCTTGCGCTCGCGCGCGACGAACGGCTCTTTTCGGTGTTCTGGCTGATCCAGAACCAGTGGTCGTTCGCCGAAATCCTCGACGCCTTTGCCGTCTCGCGCGCCGAGCTCACCCGCGCCTACGCTCGGCTTGAGCGCCTGAGGCTCATCCGCTGGGGCCCGGGCGAGCGCGCGCGGCTCACCGTGCGGCGCGACTTTCGCTGGCGCGACGGCGGCCCGGTGAAGAAGACCTACGGCCAGCGCGTGATGAGCGAGTTCCTCGCCGCGCGCTTCAAGCAGCCGCTGGAATTCCTGCGTTTCGAGTCGCGCGTCATGTCGCCGGAGTCCGCCGCGGTGCTGAAACGCCGCCTCGAGCGCGTGGTGATGGACTTCAACGAGCTCGCCGAGGTCGATTCGTCCGTGCCCAGCGGCCGGCGCGTCGGCGTGGCGCTGCTCGCGGCTTGCCGGCCGTGGGAGTTTTCGGCAGTAAACGCGCTCAAGCGGCGCTAGACCGTCGGCCAGATCTCGAAGCCGCTGTAAGACCGATCGAACTGCGGCTCGGGATCGGTTTCCGAGAGCGACTCGACGCGCGCGGCTCGCGGCCCGCGCCGCGCCCAGCGCACGAGCGCTTCGACGGCGCGCGCCTCGCCCTGCAGCAGCGCTGCGACGCTGCCGTCGGCGCAGTTGCGCACCCAGCCGGCGAGCCCGAGGCGTTGCGCTTCATCGCGCAGCGCATAGCGGAAACCGACGCCCTGCACGCGGCCGTCCACCCGAATTTGGCGGGTCCTCATGCCGGCAGCCCGGGCACCATGTTAAGCTCGACGCGCAGGGAGAACATAAGCAAAACGGGGGAACTTGAATGCGTATTGGCTTGCTCGTGGTGGCGGCGCTCGCCTTGATCGGATTCCTGGTGGTGGCAGTGGTGTTGCCGCAAATGGCTGGAGCGGAGGCGAAGGACGCGGCGCAGGCGCTGCTCGCCGGCGCTCAGCCCGCCCAGCAGCAGGTCAGCGTGGCCGCAGAGAAAAGCGGCGCGCTTGCAGGCACGGGTAAGGGAGTCAAGCTGGCGCCGCGGATGGATCCCAAACATGGCGAGATGAAGTGGATCGTCGCCGAAGACGGCGCGATCCGCGGCTGGAACGAGAAGAACGCGCTCGAAGTGGCGCTTACGCCGAGCGTCCAGGCGGGTAAGGTGAGCTGGAACTGCAAAGGCTATCCAGTGAGCGCGATGCCTGCGGCGTGCGGCGGCCGCTGAGTCGCGCGCCCGCTCCCCTAGCGCCCGCGCCTCAGGATCGCGCGCACCGTGACCAGCCCGCACACTGCGGCGCCGGCCACGACGAGCCAGTCGCGCCGCCGCCAGCGGCCGGAAGGCGGTCGCGGAATCGACTTGATGGCTTGCGTCGCAGTCTGCGGTGCGGCCACGCCGGTGAGCGCGGCCAGTCGCTGCGTTGCTTCCGCGGAATCGAACGAGGCGGCTAGCCCGCGTGCCGGCGCTGCCGCCGCCTCTTCCGTGACCCGATCCGCTTCCCGCGTGCGGGTGACCGCTTGCCCGAGCACGCTGCTCTTGGCGGTGGAGTCCACCAGCTTCGGTTGCGGCGGCGTGGGGGAGGGCGGCACCGGAGGGCGCGTGGCTTGCATTTCGCCCGTCCCCGCCGCCATCTGGCGCTCGCAATCGCGCAGGTCTCGCGCCACCTCGGCCGCATCCTGGTAGCGCTCCTCGAGCGGCTTCGCGAGCATCTTGGCGATGATGTAGTCGGCGAGCTGCGGCACCGTGTCGTTCACGCTGCTTGGCGCCGGCGGCACGAAGTTCACGATCTGGTACATGAGCGCGGTGACGTTCTCGCCATTGAAGGGCGCCGCGCCGCACAGCATCTCGTAGACGATCACGCCAAGCGAGAAGATGTCCGAGCGATGATCGGCGCGCTTGCCGATGACCTGCTCGGGTGACATGTACTTCGGCGACCCGAGCAGCAT
>DASQIG010000034.1:0-8931 GCA_035631735.1 Burkholderiales bacterium
GATCTACACCTTCCGCGGCGCCCACGTCGGCAACATGGCCGACTACGAGCGCGAGTTCAAGGTCACCCATGTGGTGCGGCTCGAGCAGAACTACCGCTCGCACGGCAACATCCTCGACGCAGCCAATGCGCTGATCGCGAACAACCGCAATCGCCTGGGCAAGAACCTGTGGACTGCCGCGGGCAAGGGCGAACCGGTGCGCGTCTTCGAGGGCCAGTCCGACACCGACGAAGCCCGCTGGATCGTCGACGAGGTGCAGGCGCTCGGCCGCGACGGCACGCCGCTTTCGCAGATGGCGGTGCTGTACCGCTCGAATGCGCAATCGCGCGTGCTCGAGCACACGCTTTTCTCGCGCGGGGTGGCTTATCGCGTCTACGGCGGCCTGCGGTTCTTCGAGCGTGCGGAGATCAAGCATGCGCTCGCGTATTTGCGCCTGGTTGCGCTGCCCGATGATGACAACGCGTTCCTGCGCGTCGCGAACTTTCCGCCGCGCGGCATCGGCGCGCGCACCATCGAAGGCCTGCAGGACGCGGCCAAGCAGGGCGGCACGTCGCTCTTCGCCGCGGCGGCCGGCTCCAAGGCGGCGCCCTTCCGCGCGCTGATCGAGAGCCTGCGCGCCGCGACGCAGGGACTGCCGCTGCACGAGCGGGTCGAGCAGGTCGTCGCGAAGAGCGGCCTCATCGAGCACTACAAGACCGAGCGCGAGGGTGCCGACCGCGTCGCCAACCTGGAAGAGCTGGTGAACGCCGCGGCGACCTTCAGCGACGAGGAGCGTGAGGTCGAGTCAGGCGAAGCCGTCGACCCGCTGACCGCCTTCCTCACGCACGCCGCGCTGGAGGCAGGCGAGCACCAGGCGGGCGAAGGCGCTGATGCGCTGCAGATGATGACCGTGCATTCGGCCAAGGGACTGGAGTTCGATGTGGTCTTCATGTCCGGGCTGGAGGAAGGTCTATTCCCGCACGAGCAGAGCGTGACCGAGCGCGACGGGCTCGAGGAGGAGCGCCGGCTCGCGTATGTCGCCATTACGCGGGCGCGGCAGCGGCTGTATCTCTCACACGCGCAGACCCGCATGCTGCACGGCCAGACGCGCTACAACATCCCGTCGCGCTTCCTGGAAGAGATTCCCCAGAGCCTGCTGAAATGGCTCACGCCGCGCTTCTCGCGGCAGCGCGCCTTCGACTCGGGCTTTGCCGGCCGGCGCGCCGAGCCGGTGACGAAGAAACCGGTGACACGCGAAGTGGGGGGCTTCCGCGTCGGGCAGAACGTGGTGCACGCGAGGTTTGGCCAGGGCGTGATCATCGACGCCGAGGGCCAGGGCGGCGACGCGCGCGTGCAGGTGAACTTCGGCGCGCACGGCGTGAAGTGGCTCGCGGTGTCGGTGGCGAAGCTGCAGGCCGCCTAATCGCCGGTCGGTGCGATCCGGAATTCCAGCACCGACTCCATCCCCTCGAGCGTGACCGACAGGCGGCCGGCACCGGCGTGATCTGCGGAGCGAATTACCATGCTATGCCGGCGGATGCGGCCTTCGCCTTCGATCCGGTAGCTGAAGTTGGCGATGCTGAAACCGTGCGCCGCCACGAGGTCGCGCACTTGCCGCTCGGTCATCGGCGCGCTGCGAGCGAAGCGTATGTCGAAGTGGTAGTAGGCCTGCGACGGCATGCGCGCCTCGATCCAGCGGAAGAAGGACAGCACGCCGAGTGTCAGCAGCACCGAGACGATCAGCGGGAAGTAGAAGCCGATCCCCGCGAGGATGCCGATCGCGGCGGTGATTCAGATCGAAGCTGCGGTGGTCAATCCCCGGACGGAAAAGCCTTCCCGGATGATCACGCCGGCGCCCAGGAAGCCGATGCCGGTCATGATGCCCTGCGCCATGCGCGTCGGATCGATCTGGACGCGGCCCACCGCCACGCCGCTCACCCAATGGGACTCGAACACGGTGATGAGCATCAGCAGGCTGGAAGCGGTGCACACCAGCGCGTGCGTCCGGAAGCCCGCCGGCCGGCCGTAATACGAGCGCTCGTAGCCGATGAGCGCGCCGGCGGCGAGCGCGGCGAGCAGCCGCGCCAGCATCTCGAAGTTTTCGGCGCTCATGCCAGCATTGTCCACAGCCCATACGCAAGCGCTACCCACACCAGCACGATGAAGGCCGCAGCCCAGTAGTTCCTCGGCGGCGCTTTCCATTCGAGCGCCTGCCGGCGGGCGTCCTGCAGTACGTGGGGCGGGATCAGCCGCAGCGCGAGGTAGATGCCCAAGGGCACCAGGATCAGGTCATCGACGTAGCCGAGCACCGGGATGAAGTCGGGAATGAGGTCGATGGGGCTGAGCGCATAGGCGACGACCAGGATCACCACCACCTTGGCGGCCCACGGCGTGTCGGGATGACGGCGGCAGAACCACAGCGTGAGGAGCTGCGTCTTGAGCTCGGCCGCCCAGCGCTTGAGGCGCTCGAGCACTACTCGAGCGGCAGGCCGACGTAGTTCTCGGCGAGCGTCGCGGCCTTGGCGCGCGAGCTCACCACGTAGTCGAGCTCGGCGAGCTGCAGCCGGTGGTGGAACGGCGTCTCGTCGTGGAAGCGGTGGAGCATCGAGGTCATCCACCAGGAGAAGTGCTCGGCGCGCCACACCCGGCGCAGCGCGGTAGCCGAATATTCCTTGAGCGCCAGCTCGTCATGGCTGGCGTAGAACGCCGCCAAAGCCTTGGACAGCACGCGCACATCTGCCGCGGCGAGGTTGAGGCCCTTGGCGCCGGTCGGCGGCACGATGTGCGCCGCGTCGCCGGCGAGGAAGAGCCGGCCGTAGCGCATCGGTTCCACCACGAAGCTGCGCATCGCGATGATGCCCTTCTGGAAGATGCGCCCTTCGGCGAGCCGCCAGCTTTCCGCCGTCTCGAGCCGCGCGTGCAGCTCCTCCCAGATGCGGCGGTCGGGCCAGTTCTTCACGTCGTCGTTCGGATCGCACTGCAGGTAGAGGCGCTGGATCTGCGGCGAGCGCGTGCTGACGAGCGCGAAGCCGCGGTCGTGGTGCGCGTAGATCAGCTCGTCGGTCGACGCCGGCGCCTCGACCAGGATGCCGAACCAGCCGAACGGATAGACGCGCGTGAACTCGTGTCGCAGGCGCGACGGGATCGACGGGCGCGTGATGCCGTGGAAGCCGTCGCAGCCGGCGACGAAGTCGCAGGCGAGCTCGACGAGCTTGCCGTCGTGGTGGTAGCGGATCTTCGGCTCGCCCGTGTCGAGGTCGTAGACCGCCGCGTCCTTCACCTCGAAGAGGATCTTGGCGCCCGCCGCGAGCCGCGCGGCCACCAGGTCCTTGATCACCTCGTGCTGCGCGTAGACCATGATCGCCCGGCCGCCGGTAAGGCTCGGGAAGTCGATGCGATGGCTGCGGCCGCCGAAGCGCAGGTAGATGCCCTCGTGCACGAAGCCCTCGCGCTGCATGCGCTCGCCGACCCCGGTTGCTTTGAGCAGGTCCACGGTCCCCTGCTCGAGCACTCCGGCGCGGATCGTCGCCTCGATCTCCTGGCGGCTGCGCGACTCGATGACGACCGAGTCGATGCCGTCGAGGTGCAGCAGATGCGAGAGCAGGAGCCCCGCCGGTCCCGCGCCCACAATGGCGACCTGAGTGCCTCCTTGCGTGCGCATCAGCGCACCGTCCAAAGGGCGATGAGGGCGGCGAAAATGGTCATGTTAGATTTTGCGCATGCCGCGTACTGATTATCTGGAGCGCATCCTCAAGGCGCGGGTGTACGACGTGGCGATTGAAACGCCGCTCGAGCCCGCGCGCGCGCTCTCCGAGCGCCTGCAGAACCGCCTGCTCATCAAGCGCGAGGACCTCCAGCCGGTATTCTCGTTCAAGCTGCGCGGCGCCTACAACAAGATGGCGGCGCTGCCCAGAGCGCGCCTTCGGCGCGGCGTGATCGCCGCGAGCGCCGGCAACCACGCGCAGGGCGTCGCGCTCGCCGCCCAGCGCCTGGGCTGCCGCGCCACCATCGTCATGCCGGTCACGACGCCGCGCATCAAGGTCGATGCGGTGCGCGCGCGCGGCGCGCAGGTGCGCCTGCACGGCGATTCGTACGCCGAGGCCTACGCCGAAGCGCTGCGGCTGAAGCGCCGGCGCGCTCTTACTTTCGTGCACCCGTACGACGATCCCGAGGTAATCGCCGGGCAGGGCACGGTAGGCATGGAGATCGTGCGGCAGCATCCCGGGCCGCTCGACGCCATCTTCGTCCCGGTGGGCGGGGGCGGCCTCATCTCCGGCATCGCTGCGTACGTGAAGCGCGTGCGTGCGTCGGTGCGCGTCATCGGCGTCGAGCCCGCCGATGCCGACGCCATGACGCGCTCGCTGAAAGCCGGGCGCCGCGTGAAGCTGGAGCACGTGGGTCTGTTTGCCGATGGCGTGGCGGTGAAGGAGGTCGGGCGCGAGACCTTCCGGCTATGCCGTGAGCTGGTGGACGAGATGGTGCTCGTCAACACCGACGAGATGTGCGCCGCCATCAAGGACGTGTTCGAGGACACGCGCGTGGTGCTCGAGCCCGCCGGCGCATTGGCCGTCGCCGGGGCGAAGGCGTGGGTGGAGCGCCATGGCGCGCGCGGCAAGACGCTGGTCGCCGTCGCCTCGGGCGCGAACACCAACTTCGACCGGCTGCGCTTCATCGCCGAGGAGGCGGAGCTCGGCGAGCATCGCGAGGCGGTGCTCGCGGTGACGATCCCCGAGCGTCCGGGGAGCTTCAAGAAGTTCTGCGCCACGCTCGGCGGCAGCAACATCACCGAGTTCAACTACCGCATCGCCGACTCGCACGATGCGCATATCTTCGTTGCCATCGAGGTCGATGGTCGCAGCCAGACCGCGCGCATCGTGAAGAACCTGCGCCGGCATGGGCTGACGACCCTGGATCTGTCCGACAACGAGATGGCGAAGCTCCACCTGCGCCACATGGTCGGCGGCCGCGCGCCGTTCGCGAAGGATGAGCTGCTCTACCGCTTCGAATTTCCGGAGCGCCCTGGCGCGCTGATGCAGTTCCTGCGGCACATGAGGAGCGACTGGAACATCAGCCTGTTCCACTACCGCAACCACGGCGCCGACTACGGTCGCGTGCTGGTCGGCATCCAGGTGCCGAAGAACGAGATGCGCGAGTTCCGGGCCTTCCTGCGCGAGCTCGGCTACCCCTACGCCGACGAGACGCGCAACCCCGCCTACCGTCTGTTTCTCGTCTAGGAATTCCGATCCAGGGTCGTAATTAGCCAAGCTCTGGAAGTCGCCCCTGCGACAGACGGAGGTCCAGTTTCTTTTCCGAAAATCGTGGGCTCTTAATTCCCTAATTGCGACCCTGGATCGGAATTCCTAGTCGCGCTTGACGAGGTCGGCGTAGCAGACCGGAGAGGCGAGCGCGCTGCCTTCCCCGCCCTGCGGCTCGCCGAGGTAGGCGAGGACGCCGTCGTCGCGGCCGCCGTCCCTCCTATACACGCCGCGCTCGGTGACCACATAGTCCATTGGGATGTCCCACGGCTGCGGGTAGATGGTGTCGAGACGCGCGAGCTCGTAGGAAACTCCGACGACAACCGGCCGCTTGGCGAGGCTGGCGAGCGTGCGATCGAAGAAAGCCCCGCCGTAGCCCAGCCGGTAACCCTGCGCATCCCAGCCGTTCATCGGCAAAAGGACCGCGTCGGGCTGAACTTCGAGCGAGTCGACGGGATAAGGAATGTCCAGCGGACCGCGCGCAAGCCGCACGCCGGGATGCCATTCGCGAAATATGAGCGGCTGCTTCGGTGCAACGACCACCGGCAGCGCTGTCAACGCGCCCCGCTCGCGCAGCGTTCTGGCAAAATGGCGAGCGTCGTACTCGCCTTTGATCGGCCAACAAAAAGCGAGGCGGCAACGGGCAAGTCCGGGGAATGAAAGCTCCAGATGACCGTCGATGCGCCGGCGAAGGCCCTCGAGCTGCGCGGCGCTCAGGGCCATGCGCGCCGCGATCAGCCGTTCGCGCTGCGCCTTGCGCCAGTCTTTAAGTACGGCCGGGGCTGCGGGCATGGGGATTTGAGTCTTATGTTTTCGGGGGAGTTGCGCAAGCTTGTGGCGGCGCTGGCACTGGCGGTGCCGCTCGCCGGCCAGGCCGCGACGGGCGACGAGGCGGTGCTGGGCGCCTATGACGCCTACCGCGCGGGCGACGCGCTCAAGCTCGAGCGCTATGCGAAGAAGCTCGACGTCCATCCACTCGATCCGTGGATCGACTACTGGAGCCTCACCATGCGCCTGGAGGACACGCCGACCCCGGAAGTCCAGGCGTTCCTCAAGCAGTACGCCAACACCTATGTCGCCGAGCTGCTGCGCGGCGACTGGCTGAAAGTGCTCGGCAAGCACAGCGACTGGGCCGAGTTCGAGCGCCAGCTGCCGCTCTATCCGCGCGACGATCTCGAGGTGCGCTGCTATGCGACGTTGATGGCGGCGACCCGTGGTGAGGAGACGACCCTCGCCGACACGATGTGGATGTGGCTCGAGCCGCACGAGCTGCCGGATGGCTGCGGCGAGCTCGCGCAGTTCCTGCTCGATGACGAGCGCGTCACGGTCAGCGACGTGTGGCGCCGCGTGCGGCTGCTCTTCGAGCGCGGCCAGATCACTGCGGCGAAGACGACGCTCGAGTACCTCGAGAGGCGCGACGCGCCCGACGAGCGCATGCTCGCCGAGGCGGCACGGCAGCCCAAGCGCCTGCTCGAGCGGCTGCCGCGCAATCTCGAGCGCCGGCCGGTGCGCGAGGTCGTGGTGCTGGCGCTGCTGCGCTATGCGCGCGCGGAGCCCGACGCGGCGGCGAAGCTCCTGGAAGGCCGGCTCGCGGCGGGGCTGCCGGAAGCCGACGTGCGCTACCTCTGGGCCTACCTCGGTTATGAGGGCGCGCGCGAGCACCAGCCGGATGCGCTCAAGTGGTACGCGCGCGCCGGGCACCAACCCCTCGACGAAGAGCTGCTCGCCTGGAAGGCGCGCGCAGCGCTGCGCGCCGGCAACTGGCAGGTGGTTCGCGACACGATCGACCTCATGGGGCCGCTGCAGCGCCACGAGTCCACGTGGACATACTGGTATGGGCGCGCGCTCGCCGCGCTCGGCAACGAAAACGGCGCCCGCGCCTACTTCCTGCGTATCGCGGGGCAAACGGAGTTTTACGGCCTGCTCGCATCGGAGGAGCTCGGCAATGTCGCTACGCCGCCGGAAACGGCCTATGTGCCGAGCGAGGCGGAAGTCGATACGGCGCGCCAGAATCCGGGGCTGGTGCGCGCGCTCGAGCTGATACGCCTGGGCGTGCGCACCGAGGGTGTGCGCGAATGGCTCTTCAGTGTCCGCTATTTCGACGACGCGAAACTGCTCGCCGCCGCCGAGCTCGCGCGCCGCGCCGAGATCTGGGACCGCGCGATCATGTCGGCCGACCGCACCGTGCGCACGCACAACTTTGCGCTGCGCTATCCGCTGCCTTTCCGGGAGGTTTTCGCCGAGTACGCGAAGACCTACGACCTCGACGTCGCCTGGGTGCTCGGCCTGGTACGCCAGGAAAGCCGCTTCGTCAGCGACGCGCGCTCGAGCGCCGGCGCCGAGGGGCTGATGCAGGTCATGCCGCGCACCGCGCGCTTCGTCGCGCAGAAGATCGGCCTGCGCAACTACCAGCGCAAAGGCGTCGGCGAGATCGAGACCAACGTGACGCTCGGCACCGGATATTTGCGCCTGGTGCTCGACCAGCTTGGCCACCCGGTGCTCGCTTCGGCGGCGTACAATGCCGGCCCCTCCCGTGCGCGCCGCTGGCGCGATGTGAACCGGCCGCTGGAAGGCGCGATCTATATCGAGACGATTCCGTTCCCCGAGACGCGCGACTACGTGAAGAAGGTGATGGCGAACTCCGTGTACTACGCGGCCCTGATCGAGAAGCAGGCGACGCCGCTCAAGACGCGCCTTGGGACCATCACGCCGCGCGGCGCGGCCGAGCCCGAGCCGGTAGACGACGACCTGCTGCCTTGAAGTTCGAGCGGGTCCTGGTCTTGGGCGGATCAGGCTTCATCGGCCGGCATTTCGTTGCCCAGCTTACCCGTCGCGAGATCAAGGTCACCGTCCCCTCGCGCCGCCGCGAGCGCGCGAAGCATCTGATCCTGCTGCCCACCGTAGACGTGGTGGAAGCCAGCGTCGGCGATCCCGCGGTGCTCGAGCGCCTGGTGCGCCACCAGGATGTGGTCGTAAATCTCATCGGCATCCTGCACGGCGACTTCGATCGCGTCCATGCAGAGCTGCCGCTCGCGATCGTCGCCGCGTGCCGCGCCGCCGGCGTAAAGCGGCTGTTGCACATGAGCGCGCTTGGCGCCGACGTCAACGGCCCCTCGGCATATCAGCGCAGCAAAGGCGCGGGTGAGCGTGCCGTGCTCGAAGCCCGCGGTCTCGACGTCACCGTGTTTCGCCCCTCCGTCGTGTTCGGACCGGAAGACCAGTTCCTCAACCGCTTCGCCGCCATGGCGCGCTTCCTGCCCGTGCTCGCCGTGCCGTGTCCCGAGGCGCGCTTCCAGCCGGTCTATGTCGGCGACGTGGCGCGCGTGATGATGAGCTCGATCGAGGACACCGAATCGCACGGGCGGGCGTTCGAGCTCGGCGGCCCGCAGCAATACGAGCTGAAACAGCTGGTCGAGCTGGTGTGCGCGATGACCGGCCGGCGCCGCCTGGTGATCGGACTGTCGGACCGCCTTTCCTACTTCCAGGCGGCGGTGCTCGAGAAGCTCCCCGGCCGCGTCATGACGCGCGACAACTACCTCTCGATGAAAGTACCGAACGTCACCGCGGCGGGCTTTCCGTACGGCATCGCGCCGCAGGCGCTCGCGGCAGTGGCGCCGGCCTATCTCCGGCCCTCGGGCCCCCGGGAGCGCTACCCGCAGCTGCGCTGGCGCGCGCGCCGCTAGATGCCCTCGCTCCT
>DASQIG010000035.1:0-1929 GCA_035631735.1 Burkholderiales bacterium
CAAGCAGTGCCTGAAGGAGATCGCCGAGCTCGCGGGCATGAGCCTCACCTTCATGGCGAAGCCCGATGCGTCCCAGGCCGGCTCGAGCTGCCATATCCACCTCAGCCTGTGGCGCGATGGCGCCAACGCGTTCCCCGGCAATCAGCAGCTCGGGCGGGCGAAGGTGTCGGACGCCTTCCGCTGGTTCCTCGGCGGCTGGATCGCGCACGTGCCGGACCTGATGGTGTTCTACGCGCCGACCATCAACTCCTATAAGCGCTACGTCGACGCCTCGTGGGCGCCGACGCGCCTTGCCTGGAGCTACGACAACCGCACGGCCGGCTTCCGCGTCGTCGGCGAGGGCAACAGCCTGCGCATCGAATGCCGCATCGCCGGCGCCGACGCGAACCCGTATCTCGCGCTCGCCGCCTGTCTGGCCTCCGGGTTGGACGGCATCGCGAACAAGATCGAGCCGCCCGCCGTGTTCGTCGGCGATGTCTATGCCGCCCGCAATCTCCCGCGCGTGCCTTACACGCTCGCGCAGGCCGCCGACGCCTTCGAGCGCAGCGAATTCGCGAAACGCGCCTTCGGTGCCGCGGTCCATGAGCACTACACGCACTTCTATCGCACCGAGGTTGCCGCGTTCGACAAGGCGGTGACCGACTGGGAGCGCCGGCGCTACTTCGAACGGATATGAGACTCAAGGAAAAGGTTGCGCTCATCACGGGCGCCGGAAGCGGCATCGGGCGCCAGTCGGCGTTGCTCTTCGCGCGCGAGGGCGCCGCAGTGCTCGTCGTCGATGTCAATGACGCGGGCGGCAAGGAAACGGTAGCGATGGTGAAGCAGGCGGGCGGCCGCGCCGCCTATTGCCACGCCGACATCTCGAAGGCGCGCGACGCGGAGCAGATGGTCGCGGCGGCCGAGCGCGAGTTCGGCAGACTGAACGTGCTCTTCAACAACGCCGGCATCATGCACGCGAAGGATGACGACGCCGTAGCCACGAGCGAAGAGGTCTGGGACCTGACGCTCGACATCAACGCCAAGGGCGTATTCCTTGGCTGCAAGTACGGCATCCCGGCGCTCAAGCGTGCCGGCGGCGGCTCGGTGATCAACACCGCCTCGTTCGTCGCGCGCCTCGGCGCCGCGACACCGCAGATCGCCTATACCGCGAGCAAAGGCGCGGTGCTCGCCATGACGCGCGAGCTCGCGGTGATCCACGCGCGGCAGAACATCCGCGTCAATGCGCTGTCGCCCGGGCCGCTGAAGACCGAGCTGCTGATGAGCTTCCTCAACACGGAGGCGAAGAAGCAGCGCCGCCTGGTGCACGTGCCGATGGGGCGCTTCGGCGAGGCGGAGGAGATCGCCAAGGCAGCGCTCTTCCTGGCGAGCGATGAGTCTTCCTACATCACCGGCACCGAGTTTTTGGTCGACGGCGGCATCACCGCCGCGTATGTCACGCCCGAATAAGGGGGCGATACCGCGATCGGGTCGCTCGCCGGGAAGGTCTGCTCGAGCGCCTCGTCCAGCAGCCGCTCGACATGTTCGCTTGGCTGGTTATGTGGATCCATAGTCTGTGAGAGACAGCCGAACTCAGAAAACGATCACGCCGATCGACGGCTCGGTGCTGGTCGAGCGGCCGCTTGCCACCGAGCGCGACATTGACGCCGCGCTGGCAAGCGCGGTGACCGGCCAGCGCAAATGGAAACACGTGCCGGTTGGCGAGCGTGTCGCCATTGTGCGCCGAATGGTCGACTGGTGCGTGGCGCATGCCGACGTGCTCGGCAAGGAGCTCACGCAGCAGATGGGCCGGCCGATCGCGTATACGCCGAACGAGATCCGGCGCGGCTTCCAGGAGCGCGCCTTGTACATGTGCTCGATCGCCGAGCAAGCGCTCGCCGACCTGCGCGTCGAGCCGAAGGCGGGCTTCGAGCGCTTCATCCGCCGCGAGCC
>DASQIG010000036.1:0-6856 GCA_035631735.1 Burkholderiales bacterium
GGTGCCCGGCCAGACGGCGAGCAGGCACTCTGGGCTCTCGCGCTCGACGCCGGCGTAGTCGACGTCGCGATCGAGGCCGAGGAGCCGCGCGATGGTCTCGTCCGGCGTGCCGTCGAGCAGCAAGGCGGTCCAGCCGAGCGTTGCCGCCGCGATGCGTACCGCGCCGATCGCGTGGCCGATGTCGTGCTGGCAGTAGCGGAAGGCGCGCTCGCCGTACTTCCACGCTTCGCGCCAATGCACGGACGAGAAGCCGACGAGGAAAGCCTGCGGAGGCAGCCCGCGCAGCAGGTGGTCGCACGTTTGCGCTGCGTATTCGGCGCGGCGCTCGAGCGCGTGCTCGCGCGGCGCGTAGTGGAAAAGCCCCGGCGCGCCGAGCTCGGGGAGCGCGATGAGAACGTAGCCTTCCGTCGGATGGAGATTCCCGCTCGACGGATTCGCGCGCAGCGCCCAGCGCACGCCGCCCGCCTGCTTCCACGCCGTAAGCGAGAGCGAATACTCGAGCAATCGCGAGAGCGACGCGAGGCTGAGCGGCCCGCTTCGCGCGCCATGCGGAATGTAAATCGTTTCGTACGGCGGCGAGCGCGGCTCATCGAGTGGCGTGAGGCGCGGTAGCCGCACGAGCGGCGCGCCCGTATAGCGGCGAAACGGGTCGGGCTGGTTCGCCCAGTCGAGCGCGCGCGGGCCCGCGGCGTAGCGATGGAAATGGTGCTTGGTTCGCTCGTGGTAGCGCAGCACGGTTTCCAGCTCGGCGGCGGGCGGCATACTATGCGGCATGCAAATCCGTATCCTGCTCGCAACTCTGCTCCTCGTCGCCGGCTGCAGCTACTACCAGGACGCAGCCCAGGTCGAGGCCACGATCGTCGCCCCCGGCAACTTCAAGGCGGGTCCGGGCGTCATCGAGGCGGTGAGCGTGCTGCCGCGCGCGAACCGGGAAAACCGCAAGGATCCGAACCTTTATCGCCTGTCGCTACGCATGAACGCCGGCGGCTTCCAGACGGTGGACATCGACAACGGCACGTTCCTGACCGGCGAGGCGGTCGACCTCACGAACGACGGGCGCGTCGTGCGCGTGAGCGGCACCACGCTAAACGATATCGTCCGCCAATAGACGGGCGTGACGCGGCACGCGCTCGTCGCCGTCGGGTTGCTGCTCGGCGCGCGCGCGGCCTGGGGCGTGCTCCCCGATGAGATCCAGGTCTACACCGACGACCTCGAGGCGCCCGGCAAGCGCGGCATCGAGCTGCACGTCAACACGACGCCGAGCGGCCGCGCGACGCCCGCCTATCCCGGCGAGGTGGTGCCGCACCACGGGCTGCGCATCACACCGGAGATCTCCTGGGGCCTCGCGCGCAATTGGGACGGCGCCCTCTACCTGCCGTTCGTGCGCAGCGGCGACGGCGCCGATTTCTTCGCCGGGCCGCGCTTGCGCCTGAAATGGCTGCCGCTCAAGCCGGCCGAAGGCACCTCCGGCCCGTTTGCCGGCATCAACTGGGAGCTGTCGTTCGTCCAGCAGCGCTTCGAGCAGGCGCGGCGCACGACCGAGATCCGGCCGATCCTCGGCTATCGCAGCGACGCCTGGCTCTTCGCCTTCAACCCGATCGTCACCACCGACCTCGCCGGCCAGGACAAGGGCGTTCTCATGTTCGCACCGGCGGCGAAGCTCTCGCGCTCGCTGTCGCACGGCACGGCGCTCGGCGCCGAGTACTACGCGGAGCTCGGGCGACTGTCGCACTTCGCGCCGCGCGCCGAGCAGTCGCACGTTCTGTACGCGGTGCTCGACACCGAGCGCGTCAACTTCGGCATCGGGCGCGGGCTCACCGGCGCCTCCGATCGCTGGACCATCAAGGCGATCTTCTCTTTCTAGAAATCGGCGCTGGGGGCTAGGGGCTGGGGACCGGCGGACGGGAGGACGCCCGCCCGGTCGAGGTGGGGAGGAACCAGGCGAAGCCCCAGCCACCAGCCCGCAGCACCGATGAGTCAGGCTGCGAAAAGGCGCACGACCACGAAGGACACGCCGCCCACCAGCGCGCCGGTGAAAACCGCGGCGGCGAAGGTGAAGGCGAGGTCCTTGAGGAACTGTTTCGCGGTGAGATGCATGGCCGCCATTGCAGCAGCCGATGGCGGCAACGGCGGGCGCGGATGCGGGCGCGGCGCCGGTCAATAGTGGCAAAGCGCGGGCAGCCGGGCGCTTTGCCGGGCGAAAGCCACGCATTGTTCGTATATTGGCGGCCATGGCCCGCACCGTGGCAATCGTCGAGGATGACGCGGCGATCCGCGCGAATTACGCCGACATCCTGAAGAAGCACGGCTACCAGGTGAGCGCGTACGGCGATCGCAAGTCGGCGGCGGCGGGCTTCCGCACCCGGTTGCCGGACCTGGCGCTGCTCGACATCGGCCTCGGCGACGAGCCCGACGGCGGCTTCACGCTGTGCCGCGAGCTGCGCGCGATGTCGGCCGCGCTGCCGATCATCTTTCTCACCGCGCGCGATAGCGACTTCGATCTGGTTTCCGGCCTGCGCATGGGCGCGGACGACTACCTGACGAAGGACGCGAGCATGCCGCAGCTGCTGGCGCGCATCAGCGCGCTCTTTCGGCGCGCCGATCTCCTGCGCGATCCGCCCGCGGCGGAAGAAGTGCTCGAGCGCGGGCTGCTCAGGCTCGACATGAAGCGCTTCCACGCGAGCTGGCGCGACGCGCCGGTCGATCTCACGCTCACCGAGTTCTGGCTGGTGCACTCGCTCGCGCGCCATCCCGGGCACGTCAAGGACCGCGACAGCCTGATGCGCGACGCGCACATCGTGGTGGACGACTCGACCATCACCTCGCACGTGAAGCGCATCCGGCGGAAATTCCAGGCCGTGGACGGCGCCTTCAACGCCATCGACTCGGTATACGGCCTGGGGTATCGGTGGAATGCATGAGGCCGCGTTGAAAAGCAGCTGGAACGCCTGACCATGCGCCTCACGCTGCGAGCACAGGTCGTGCTCGTCGCGCTCGTGCTGGCGGTGATCCCGCTCGTCGGCTACGTGCACGTGAAGCAGATCGAGCGCCTGCTGCGGGAGGGACAGGAGCAGGCCCTGCTCGCCACCGCGCGCGCCATCGCCACCGCGCTGCACGATCGCCCGCAGCTGCTGGAACTGCGCGCCGGTGAGCCCGCCTCGGGCGAGATGGCGCTCATCCTGCGCAGCCTCGCGCGCGCCGAGTCGCGCATCTGGATCGTCGATCGCGACCAGCGGCTGCTCGCGCTGGTCGGCGACCTGAAGAAACGCAGCGCCAGCGAGGAGCCGCCCGATCTGCTCACGCGGCTGGTGCATCCCGTGGCGGCGCTGGTGCTCGACCGGCCGACCGAAGACTTCGACGACTCGCTGCCCGAATCCGAGATCGCGAGCGGCCCGGTCGCCGCCAGCGCGCTGCAGGGCGTGCCGGCGCGCCGCTGGCGCCAGTCGCCCGACTCGCGTGCGGTGATCCTCTCCGCGTCGCATCCGGTGTGGGCGGGCGACGAGGTGGTCGCGGCGGTGGTGGCCGAGGAGACGACCAACGCCACGCGCTCGGCCTACAACCGCGCGATGGAGCAGGTCATCGGCCTCACGCTCATCGCCTTCGTCGCCGGCGCGCTGGCGCTGCTCCTTTTCGCCTCGCGGATCTCGACCCGGCTGGTCCGCCTGCGCGACGAGGCCGAAGCGGCGATCGATTCGCAAGGCCGCGTGAAGAACCTGCTGGCGGGCTCGGCTGCGCGCGACGAGATCGGGGATCTCTCGCGCAGCTTCTCGACGGTTCTCGGACGCCTGGGCGAGTACAACCGCTATCTGGAAGCGATGGCCAGCCGTCTCTCGCACGAGCTGCGCACGCCGATCGCGGTGGTGCGCTCGTCGCTCGAGAACTTGCGCCTGCAGCTGCTGCCGGCGGAAGCCGGCGTCTATCTCGGGCGCGCGAACGACGGGCTGAAGCGCCTCGATACGATCCTCACGCGGATGAGCGAAGCGACACGGCTCGAGAGCCTGGTGCGCGAGCATCCGCGCGAGCGCTTCGATGCGCGCGACGTGGTGCGTGGCGCCGCGCTTGCTCACCCCGGCAAGAAATTCGAGATCGATGTGCCCGCCGCGCCGGTCTGGCTGCGCGGCGCGCCCGAGCTCTATGCGCAGATGCTCGACAAACTGGTCGCCAACGCGGTGGACTTCGCCTATGACGGAAAAGACGCAGGCTCCGAGCCGATCCGCATTCGCCTCGAGCCGCGCGGCGCGGACGCCGTGCTCACGGTCTCGAACCGCGGCCCGCGCCTGCCGCAGGCGATGGCAGGCAAGCTCTTCGAGTCGATGGTCTCGGTGCGCGCGCGCGACAGCGGCCCCGAGCCGCATCTCGGGCTCGGCCTCTACATCGTGCGGCTCATCGCCGAGTTCCACGGCGGCACCGCGCAGGCGCTCGACCGCGAGGACGGCTCGGGCGTGGTGATCAAAGTGAAATGCCCTCTCGATTCCGTACTAAGTACGTAATTATTTTTGCGCTGTTGCTCGCGGCACCTGCCGCACTTCAGACGCAAGCAGCGTATCCGGAGAAGCCGATCCGGCTCGTGGTCGGCTTCAGCGCCGGCGGGCCCACCGATCTGCCGGCGCGCTACGTCGCCGAGCGGCTCGGAGCCGCGCTCGGCCAGCGTGTCATCGTCGAGAACCGCACGGGGGCCGGCGGCCAGATCGCGACGCAGGACGTGCTCGCGAAACCGCGCGACGGCTACAACCTGCTGCTCTGCACGCACTTCGAGGGCATCAATCTCGCGATCTACAGGCACGCGGCGTACACGCTCGCCGATATCGCGCCGATCACGCAGATCGCGCGCTACTACTACGCGGCGGCGGTCGCGAACAGCGTGCCGGCGCAAAGCTGGGAGGAGTTCGTCGCCTATGCAAAAGCCAACCCGCGCCAGCTCAACTACGGCATGACCGGCCGCGGCTCGGCGCAGGAGATCCTCGCCCTCGAGCTCGGCAAGGCCATCGGCATCCAGATGACGGGCATCGCCTACAAGGGCGGCGCCGAGGTGATGAACGATCTCATCCCCGGACGGCTGCATTTCTACGTCTCGCCGACGCTCGGCGTGCTGCCGCACTACAAGGCGGGAAGGCTGCGCCTGATCGCCGTCACGAGTCCCGAGCGGCTGGCGGCAGCTCCCGAGATTCCGACGCTAGCGGAGAAAGGGCTTCCATTCGTGCGCTACGGCTGGCTCGGCGTATGCGCCGGCGCCGGCACGCCACCGGCGGTGATCGCCCTGCTCAACCGCGAGATTGGCACCCTCGTGCGTTCGCCCGAGTACCGGGAGCTGATCGAGAAGGCGGGCTCCATCGCCGTCTCGTCAACGCCCGACGAGCTTGCGAACGTGCTCGCCGAAACCTACGAGCAGACCGCGCGCATTGCGCGCGAATTCAACCTGCGCCTCTGAATCGCGGTGTATCGTGGCTCGCAGCACTTCTTCTCCGTGGAGAGATCGATGGCCACCAGCAAGAGCAAATCGAAGAAGCCGCAGGGCGGCGGATCCGTGAGCGGCGTTCACATACTCAAGGAAGACAATCCGTGGGCAATCGACTACGCCGGCCACGAGCCGCGCGCCGACAGCCCGCTCTACGTGAAGTCGAGAAAGATGCTGACGGAAATCGCGAAGAGCACCTCGGCGAATGCCGGCCCGGCGTGGTTCTACGGTCCTGACCCGTGGGAGGACCATCATGGCGGCGGACTGTGGATCCATGACGGCAACGGCTGGTTCTTCGTCAAGAACTTCGCCGGCATGGAGTGGGCTTCGCAGTTCTGCGCCGATCCCGCGAAGATCGAGCGGCTGCGGCAGAACGCCGCGCGCCTGTATCAGGGCGCGTTCTACGACAACAGCAAGAAGGAGATCCTGAAGCTCGACGCGACGTATCCGTTCGACAGCGTCCTGAAAACGCCGATCACCTCCGCGGCGCAGGTCGCGCTGTGGACCGATTCAATATTCAACGCCAGCGTCCCGCTGCCGAAGCTGCGCCACACCGGCGTATCGCCGAAAGGACACGGCGTGCATCACTACCCGACTCCGGTTTTCGACATCGAGCTTTTCAAGCGCGACGACTTCACGCTGTGGGTGCTGGACGAGGAGAAGCAAGCCGCGGCGGTGGTGCCGGTGCATCCGCGCGGCGTGAGCAAGGACGATCCGAAATACGCGGCGCGATACGGCCAGACCATGGTCGTCTATGCGACACCCGGAACCAAGCTGAGGAAGCGCCTGGCGGTTGCGCAAGCCAAAGGCAAGACGCTGGTCGCCAGCCCGGAGCATTCGTTCTCGAGGGCGGCGTTCAAGCAGCAACAGTAGTTATCAAGAGCCACCACGGCCGGCCGCGAGCCTAGTCAGTGCGTCCGGCCGGGCGTATATTGCCCCGCATAACACCTGGGGAGGTGGATCATGGTTGTGCGCGCCGTTTTCGCCGCGGTTTCGCTGGCGGGCCTTGCCGCATCGCTGCATGCGGCGGACCTCGAGACCTGCACCGAATCGCTCGGCACGCTCGCGGTGGTCGAGGACCGCAACGCCGCCTGGTTCAATACGTTCCGCGACCAGTACAAGGTGCAGTCGACCGTGCCGCTCATCCGCATGCTGGTGCAGAAGTCGAACTGCTTCGTGGTGGTCGAGCGCGGCGCGGCGATGAACAACCTGATGCAGGAGCGCGCGCTCGACCGCTCGGGCGAGGCGCGCGAAGGCAGCAACTTCGGCAAGGGCCAGATGGTCGCCGCCGACTACTCGATGAATCCGACCATCAGCTTCAGCGAGCGCGACACCGGCGGCTTGAGCGGCGCGGTGGGCGCGCTGTCGCACAAGCTCGGCTCCTACGGCAGCGCGGCCGGC
>DASQIG010000037.1:0-3573 GCA_035631735.1 Burkholderiales bacterium
GTTGGTGGCGTTGAGCGTATTCCACTGAGCGGAGTACGGCGCCGCGGTCGCTTCCGGGCCGAAGTTGTTGCCGTCGATCTGGAATTGCACGCCGACCACGCCGACGTTGTCCGTGGCGTTCGCCGCCAGGGTGACCGTGCCCGAAACCGTCGAGCCGTCAGCCGGGGAGGTAATGGAGACCGACGGCGGCGTCGTATCGTTGAAGACGGTGACCGTGACCGGATTGGACGTCCACTGCACGCCAAAGAAATCCGTCGCTACTGCCGTGAGGGTGTGCGAGGCGTTGCTGGCGGTGCGCGTGTCCCAGTTAACTGAGTACGGCGGGCTCGTGTCGGCAGCGCCGAGGTTGGCGCCGTCGAGCTTGAACTGCACGCTCTGCACCGTAAGGCCGCCGAGGGACGTCACGCTCGCCGTCACCGGAATCGTGCCGGTGACGTTGGCGCCGTTCGAAGGCGCCGTGATCGAGACCACGAGGCTGCCGCCGCCGCCACCGATGCCGAGCTGCGCGAGCGCCGAGCGCGGCGCGATCGACGCAAGGATGATGGTTGCTGCGAGGCTGAGTATGTACGCGAGTCGCCGTCCCCAGTTCATAGCTGCCGCCGTTCAGACTTGTCGATACTGCCTACGCTGCGCCGCGGGGAGGGCTCATTCAATGACTCCTAGGCGCTAACGTAGCGATAGCACTACACGGTGATATCAGCGTTCGACTACGGTTACTACCAGCGCAGGACGCGCGGACCGGCGACCGCCCCAGCGAGAGCGGGGATCAGCATGCCGAGGAGATACCAAGTGCCGACGAAGGGCGCGGCGAGCTCGGGACAGTGCAGCGTATAGACGAGCGCGCCGGTGGTTCCCGCGAGCAGGCCGGCAGCTGCGCCGGCGAGTCGCAGGCGAGTCGGGGCAAGGCCCTGCATCGCCCACAGCACGGCGACGAACACGGGAGCCGAGAGCATGGCGATGAGCAACGGACACGAGCGCCACGTCTGCCCAAGCATCAGTTCGACGCGTTCGCCAGGCGCCGCATGAGCGAGCGCGATCGCGGCGAAGAGCCACACCGCCGCCACCGGCACCGCGAGCGCACCCAGCGCCCAGGCGAGCCGCACGCCCGGCCGCGAAAGCCGCACCGTCACGAGCAGGCTGCCGGCGGCAAGGCACGCCGCGAACACGACCTTGCCCCAGAAGGCCGGCAAGCGGACTGCTGCGGCGAGGTCATGGCGCACGCCAAGGAAGATGGCCATCAGCAAGGCCGCGCCGAGGGCGCCCAGGCCGATCGCGATGGCAAAGCGGCGGCGGGCCGAGTCCGGCGCCGTTTCCGGCTGCGTGGCGAGCATCGCGATGAGCTGCTCGGTGTTCATCGCCCTTCTCGCAGCTTCGCGGCGAGCGCCTTCAAGCCGCGATGCACGCCCACCTTCACCGCCGACTCGGACATGCCGGTGAGACGCGCGGCCTCCACGACCGACAGTCCTTCGAGCTTCACATGCACGATCGGCAGGCGATGCCGGTCCGGCAGCTCGGCAAGCAGCCGGCCGATGTCGCGGCGCGCTTCGATCGCTTCGTAGCTAGCGACCGCGAGGATCTCGTCCACGTCGTCGAGCGAGCCGGTCACCGCATCGCGGCTCCCGCGGCGGCGCAGGAAATCGACCAGCTTGTACCTGGCAATGGCATGCACCCAGGCGGTCAGCGGCTGGCCCGCATCGTAGGTGTGGCGCTGGTTGTGCACGGCGAGCAGCGATTCCTGCACCAGATCCTCCACGTCGTCGGGCAAGCGCGCGAGGCGCTTCCTCAGAAAACCGCGCAGGTGCGCGCTCAGCTCCTTGAGGAACGCCTGGTAGGCGGCAGCCTCGCCCGCGAGGCCGCGCACCAGCAGCTCGCGCAGCCGCGGCTCTTTGTTATTCGTTGGGGCAACGGGATCGGTTACACGCTCTGCTTGGTGTAACGATACGGCCGCCGTTTGCGAACTAACCTTCATGAACCTCCGTGGCGTCTCCTGCGCCTTGGTCGCTGCAGGGCTTGTTTCCTTAGCGAACTCGAGCTTCGCCGCGTGCGACGCGAAAAGCGGCCCACGCAAGGCCGCTCTCGTCGAACTCTACACGTCGGAGGGCTGCTCAAGCTGTCCCCCTGCTGACGCGCGCTTGAGCCGCCTCGGCGAGGCGCTCGATCCCGGCGCAGAGGCGATCGCCCTCGCGCTGCACGTCGACTATTGGGACTACCTCGGCTGGACCGATCCTTACGCGCAGCACGGCTTCTCGGATCGCCAGAGCTGGCTCGTGCACGCGAACCAGCAGCGCACGGTCTACACCCCGCAGTTCTTCGTCAACGGAGCCGAGCTGCCATTGACCTCCGCCGCACTGCGTGATGAGGTGCGGCGCGTGAACCGCGCGCGCGCCGGCGCCGAGATCCGCCTGCATGGCCACCAAGTTGCCGACGGCACGCTCTTGGCCAGCGCCGAGGCGAGCGGCAGCGGCGCGTCACTTGCGCTCTACGTCGCGCTCGCCGAGAGCGGGCTCGCCTCGAAGGTGTCGCGCGGCGAGAACGCCGGCGCGACGCTCGCTCACGATCATGTCGTACGCCGCTGGCTCGGTCCCGTGCGGCTGAGCGGCGACAAGGCACGGCTCGAGCGCAGCATCGCCGTGCCGGCGTCCTGGAACCGCGCCCGGCTGGAGCTCATCGCCTTCGTGCAGGACGAGCGCACCGGCGAGGTCCTTCAAGCCGTGCGCACCACGCAGTGCACCCTCTTTCCCTAACTAAAAGGAGCCGTTCCATGATTCGCAAGATCGCCGCTACTCTCGCCGCTTTCGCCGTTCTCGGCGCCGGCACCGCCCTCGCCGACGACATGATGAAGAAGGACGCGATGGGCAACGACAAGATGGAGAAGATGGACAAGATGGATAAGATGGATAAGATGGACAAGAAAGCCGCGAAGAAGAAGGACGCGATGCACCGCGACGCAATCGGCGGCGGCATGGCGCACGACTCGATGGGCAAGCACGACTCGATGGAAAAGCAGGACGCGATGGGCAAGTGACCATGCGCAAACTCGCGCTTATCGGCCTGCTTTTCGCCACGAGCGCCGCCAGCGCCCAGACGCAGACCGCCGTGTTCGCCGGCGGCTGCTTCTGGGGCGTCGAGGCCGTGTTCGAGCACGTGAAAGGCGTGCACGAGGCTGTCTCCGGCTACGCCGGCGGCAAGATGGCGGACCCGAGCTACCGAATGGTAAGCACGGGCATGACCGGACACGCGGAAGCGGTGAAGGTCACCTACGATCCCGCGCAAGTCAGCTACCGGCAGCTGCTCGAGGTGTTCTTCGCCGTGGCGCACGATCCGACCCAGCTCAACCGGCAGGGGCCCGACCGCGGCACGCAATACCGCTCGGCGATCTTCTATGCGAACGAGGAGCAGAGGCGCGATGCGCGCCGATACATCGACGAGCTCGAAGGGAAGCACGGGTTTCCGCGCACGATCGTCACGGCGCTCGAGCCGCTGCAGGCCTTCTATCCGGCCGAGGCGTATCACCAGCGCTACCTCGAGCAGCATCCGGACCAGCCCTACATCGTCATCAACGACCTGCCGAAG
>DASQIG010000038.1:0-1655 GCA_035631735.1 Burkholderiales bacterium
GTGTTCGTCAGCGTCGGCGCGACCAAGGAAGCCACCGCCGCGACCGCGCAGGCCGACGTCTACGGCTACGTGTTCGGAGAGCAGGGACTGATGGGCGGGCTGTCGCTGCAGGGCGTGAAGATCACGCGACTCGACCGCTGAAGGCGATGACGCGCTTCACCCGTAACCGACGGGTGAAGCGCGCCTCATCATGAAGGTGTCCGTGAAAGCGCTGAAATCGTTGGTCGCCGTACTCGCGCTGCTCACCGCCGCCATCGGCGTGGCGCGCGCGGCCGAGCCGATAGAGCTCTCGCAAGCGGCGTTGCTGGTGGCGACCGACCGGCTCGCCGGCTCGCCGTACGAAGAGATCGTGCTCCTCGTCGCGCCGATCGAGCAGGGCGGACACGTCGGATTCATCGTCAATCGCCCGACGAAGGTAAAGCTGCAGGACCTCTTCCCCGAGCACGCGCCCTCGCGCAAGGTGCTCAGTCCGATCTATGTCGGCGGTCCGGTGTTGCCCGAGGCGGTGATCGCGCTGGCGCGCAAGGCGCCTAAGGGCGATGGCACGGTGATCGCGCTGATGCCCGGCCTGGTCGCCGTCCTCGACCGCGCGAGCGTCGATCGCGTCATCGAAACGACGCCGAACGAGGCGCACTATTTCGTCGGCATGGTGATCTGGGCCCCCGGCGAGCTTGCGGGCGAGATCCGCGACGGCGCCTGGCGTGTGAGGCCGGCGAGCGCCGATGCCGTCCTCGCCGCGAACCCCGCGGCTCTCTGGCAGCAGCTCGTCAAGCCATGAGATCGCTTGCCGACGCAGTCAGCCGACCTACGCGGAAGCGAGCCAGCGTCGAAAAAGGCGCGTGAGCCACGGACCGACGAGGTAAGACATCGTCGGCACCGCAATCGCGGTGACGATCAGGATGCGCAGGACCGCCGGCGTGGACACCGGCAGGACGCGGCCGGCGATAGCGGCGTAGACATACACCAGCGGGAAAACGCCCAGCCAGCTCACGAAGGTCAGTTTGGCCCGCGACGGATAGAGCGCTACTGGAGCTGTTGGTGCGAACCAGGCCTCCAGACCGGACTGCGTGTGGTGGCGCGGCGCGCCTTGCGTATAGCGGTTCGCGCGGCGTACGAGCCGGTGCTGCTCCTCCGACTCCTCCCACATGCGCAGGTCTGCGGCAGACGCGAATTTATAGATCAGCCGGAAGGCCGGATGCGAGGGCAGTGCCGGCCGCAGGATGGTGATGCCGAGGTAGCCAGGAAAACGCATGCACGTCTGCGTCAGCTCCTGGATGGCACGCTCGAGCTGCGGCTGCATTCCCGCTCTTGGCACACGATCGACGATTTTCGTGACCGCGACGTCGGCGATCGACGTCAATGCGGCGCTCGCAGATGGATCACCCGCGCGCCTTCAGCGCGCAGCTCGGTATCGACTTCGCGCATGCAGTCGTTTTCGTACCCGTGGTTCGCGATGCACTCGTCGATCATGCGTTGCCGGCGCTCGGCCGCGGCGCGCGCCTGCACGGCCTGAGGCGCTTGCGCGTCGGCGCTGGGCTGCTCGACCGTAGCGGCGGGCAGTACGACGACGTCCTCGGCCCGCGCGATGCTCGTCGCGGCGCAGAGCGCAAAGAGTACGATCAGTGTGGGTTTCATTCAGCGTTCTCCATATTCGC
>DASQIG010000039.1:0-5176 GCA_035631735.1 Burkholderiales bacterium
GCCGCTGCACGCGCTGCGCAGCCGCGGCGTCGAGTACGTCGAGGTGCGCCTCATGGACCTCGATCCGTTCGTGCCGATCGGCATCACCGAGCCGACCTGCCGGTTTTTGGATGTTTTTCTCCTGCACTGCCTGCTGACCGATAGCCCGCCCGACACGCCGCGCGAGATCCGCGAGGTGCGCGACAACCTGCAGCGCGTCGCGCACCGCGGCCGTGAGCCGGGGCTGCCGCTCCTGCGCAACGGCACCGAGGCGCTGCTTGCCGACTGGGCGCGCGAGGTGCTGGCGCAGTGCGAGCAGATTCCGGAAAAAATCGATGCGCAGCTCGGCGGCGCCGCGTACCGCGACGCCTACCAGGCGATGCTCAAGCTCGCGGCGGACGCAGACCAGACGCCCTCGGCGCGCGTGCTGCATGCGATGGCGCGCAACCACGACAACGCCTTCGTGCGCTTCGCGCTCACCGAATCGACGCTGCACAAGGCGACGCTCCAGCACCGCGAGCTGCCGCGCGAGGTGGGCGAGCGCTTCGCGCGCCTCGCGCAGGAGTCGCTCCTCAAGCAGCGCGAGCTCGAGGCGGCCGACACCCTCGACTTCGAGGCCTTCCGGCAGCGCTATCTCGCAGCCGATCTGCTGCGCGTGTAATAGTCGCGGAAGAAAATAATCGTCCTTCCTGTTCACCCGGCACGAGAGGCGGGAATGCGCAACATACTGACGACGGTCTTCGCGCTGGCCTCGCTGGCCGGCTGCCACCACGGTGGCGGTGGCGGCAGCAGCACCAGCGGCCCGACCCTGGGCATGGGCAACTTCTCCTTCAGTTCCGTGCAGCCGGGGCAGACGGTCACCATAGAGGGCATGTCGACCGTCGTGACTGGGACGCTGTCCGCCGGGACCGTCACGTCGACCACGCCGCCTGCGGTCGATACCGCGGCCAGTCGCGCGATGATGACCTACGACAGCACGCGCACGCTCGCGGCGGTAACCGCCGTCACGCCGGCCGGCTCCATTACCTTCAACCGAGCGGTTGGTGACACGTTCAACTGCAACGGCGGCGTCTGCGGCCTGACGAACGTGGCCGGCACGGCCTCGATGATCATCGTCGACCCGATCAGCCTGCCGGCGGGCTTCAACTACCAGACCTTCGGTGTGTGGGACCGCGTCACCGCGACGACGGCGTTCGATGCCGGCGTATTCTCAGTCGGCGCGCCGACGCCGGGCAGCGCGGTGCCGACGACGGGTACGGGCAACTTCGCGGGCCTCGCCAACGGGTTCTTCATCGACAGCACCAACCACGCGTTCTTCACCACGGCAAACATGACCGCCAGCGCGAACTTCGCCAGCCAGACGATCGCGTTTTCGACCACCAACACGCAGACCGTGAGCCTCAGCAACCCCTCGGGCATCGGCCTGGCTAATTCCGGTCTGAACCTCACGGGGACCTTCAGCTACCCGGCAGGCACGAACCTGTTTGTCGGAACGGTGAGCAGTGCAAACGGCATGAATGGCTCCGCCACCGGCCGCTTCTATGGTCCGGCGGCGCAGGAAATCGGCGGCATGTATAACCTCAACGGTAGCGCCGGTTCGATGATCGGCAGCTTCGGCGGGAAGCAATAGCGGCTCCCGGGTTCCACCACGCGCCGGCACGCTTCATCGCGCTTGCCCTCCTGGCAGGCGCGGCGGGCGCCGCTGATTTTGACCCGCAGGCGCAGCGTGCCTTCATCGAAGCGATGCAGCGCATCGAGGCGCGCGACTACGACGCCGCCATCCGGTCGCTGCGCGCAATCCTCGCGCAGACCAGCAGTCCCCGGGTGAAGCTCGAGCTCGCGCGGGCGCTCTTCTATCACAAGGATTACCAGGAAGCGCGCGCGCTTTTCCGCGAGGTCCTGATCGATGCCGACACGCCCTGGCGGGTGCGCGACAACATCGAGGCGTTCATCCGCGAGATCGACAACGTCGTGGGCTTCCGCAAGTTCTCGGTTTCCGTGGTCCACGACTCGAATCCGCGCAATATCACGAGCCAGCGCGAATTCGTGATTGGCGGCTTTCGCCTCAGCTACTTGCCGCCGCCCGAGAACAAGCCGGTGTGGGGGCTGCGTTACCTCGTGCAGGCGCTACAGCCGATTTATCCCGAGGCGCAATTCGCCGCCTACGCCACTGTCTCGTATCTCGACTACCCCGGGATTGCGCTGGACCGCGCCAACATCGATGCCGGGCTGAGCAAAGGATTGGCCGGACCGGCGTTGCTCAAGGCGGGCATCGAGGCGGGCAGCTTCGGCAACCGGCGGCTCTACGAATTTCCATACGTGGGCGCCGACTACGCCTTTGTCCATACGCCCCAGCAGCAACTCGCCGGCGGCGTCAAGCTCGGCCGCGTGCGATTTCCCGACTACGACTATCTCGATGCGGTCTACGGCAGCGCGTCGCTCTCCGGACTCAGGGCGATCTCCGAGCGCGCGTTGGCGTCTGCGCGCGTCACGCTGGAGCACTCCGACGCGTACCAGCACGCCTACTCGTACAACGGCATTGCCGTCGCGCCGGGCACGAGCTATCTCATGTCGGCGCCGCCGATACTCCTGAGCGCGAGCGTCGGCCTCGCCAGGCGCGACTACTCCGGCGCTGATCCGTTCTTCGGCATAGAGCGGATCGACCGCAAGACGACCCTCGAGCTGCGCGTGCAGCACAAGGAATGGCGCTGGCGGAACGCCAAGGTTGCACTGATATTCTCGGTGGAAGAAAACCGCTCGAACATCGACTTCTACAGCTACCGCAAAGTAAACGCGTCTATCGCCGTCGAGTGACGAGTACCAGCGGATCCAGGGCCTTGCGCAGGTAAAGCGGATGCGCCGGCTCGCCGGCGCCGGTGACGCGCAGCGCATGCAGCTCCACGCGGGCGTCGCGCAGCAGCGCGAGCACGCGTGCCGAGCGCTCGCGATGCGCGCCATGATTTCCCCAGGCGCACACCACGATGGCCGCCTCGCGCGCAGCACGCAGGATCGCTGCATCGTTCGCCCGGCCGACCGGCTCGCGCGCCGCTTTCATTTCGCCGGGATCCGTGGCGCGCCAGCCGAAGAGATTCGTCACGATGAGCGCGCCGTAGCCCCAGCGCTCGGCGTAGAGGCGCGCACGCGTGCAGGAGGGATCCAGCCGGAATTCGTCCGCGGTGCTGGGATTCAGCATCAGGAAGTTGGCGCTCGGCCGTGCCGCATCCCAGCGCCGCCAGAGCAGGTAGCGCCAGCGGCGGCAGCGCGAGAACACTGCGCCAGAAGCGCTCGCGATCACGGCCATAATGGCGGGCATTCTATGGCCAAGGTATTCCTCGACTACACGCAGGACGAGCTCGACCGCGCCTACGACCAGTCCGCTTACGCGCCGAACCGCGAGCAACTCCTCGCGCGGCTCGCGCACGCGAGCGAGCTGGTGCGGCGCCGCCTGGGCCCGCCGGAAAGGTTCTCCTATGGGGAAGCAGCCATCGAAGGCCTAGACCTCTACCGCGCGAAGACGGAGCGCGCGCCGATCAGCGTGTTCGTGCACGGCGGCGCATGGCGCGGCGGCCTGGCACGCGACTATGCGTTCCCGGCGGAGATGTTCTTGCGCGCGGGCGCGCACTACGCCGCGCTCGACTTCAGCAACGTGCTGGAGACCGGCGGCGACCTCATGCCGATGGCCGAGCAGGTGCGCCGCGGCATCGCCTGGGTATGGCGCAACGCCGAGCGGCTGGGCGCCGATCCGCAGCGCGTGTACGTGGCGGGCACGTCCTCCGGTGCGCATCTTGGCGGCGTCGCCACCACCAGCGACTGGACGCGCTATGGGCTGCCGCCGGAGGCGATCCGCGGCTACACGCTCGCGAGCGGCATGTACGACCTGCGCGGCCCGCGCCTCTCGAAGCGCTCCGCCTACGTGCGGTTCACCGACGAGGCCGAGCAGGCGCTCTCGCCGCAGCGCCACGTCGAGCGGGTCAACGCGCCGATCGTGCTGCTCTACGGCTCGCTCGAGACGCCGGAATTCCAGCGCCAGACGCGCGAGTTTGCCGACGCGCTGACGCGCGCCGGCAAATCATGCGAGCTGGTGCGCGCCGAGGGCTACAACCACTTCGAGCTCACCGAGACGCTCGGCAATCCGTACGGCCCGCTCGGCCGCGCAGTGCTCGCGCAGATGAAGCTCGCTTAGGACTTGCCCTTGACGTCCTCGCGCCGCTCGCGCTTGTCCTTGCGCAGGTCACGCTGATCCTTGCGCAGGTCGGCGCGCTCGCGCGCGGCGGCTTTCTTGTCACCCTCGCGCAGGTCCTGGCGAATTTCACGCTTGTCCTTCTGGATCTCGCGGCGGTCCTGGCGAATGTCGCGCGTGTCCTTGCGTACGTCACCCTTGCTTTCGGCGGGCGCCTGCGCGAACGCAGAGCCCATCGCCACCAGCGCTGCCGCGCCGGCCATGCAGACGAGTTTCTTCATCACGGTCGTATCTCCTTTTTTGCGGTGCCGCGGAAACGTCCGCGGGTACTCTCCCTAACGCGCGAACCGCGCCGGGGTTACGACCGGGTTGTTCCAAAAAGTAACTACCGAATTCCTCAAGCGGCCATGCGTTTCGGCCGCCCGCGCGGCCGATGCAAGGGCGCGGCGCGCACGACGTGGTACTCCGCCGGCGGTTCCTCGATCACTGCGCTGAACGGACTGCGCACTGCGAGGGTGCCGAACACCATGCCGTCCTGCAGATCTTCGGTGAGGAGGACGAGGCAATCCTGGAGCTGCGCGGCGGCGACGATCGTGCTGTCCCACCACGAGATCTGGTAGCGCCGCTGCACCTCGCGCGCGCGGCGAAGCACGCCTTCATCGATTGGCAGCGGCCGCCAAGCAAAAAACGAGGCGGTGTCATCCCAGGCCGTCTCCGCCGGCAAGCGTAACTTCCGCGTCAAGTTGGAGTAGTACTCGGAGAGCACCTGCATGCTGGTGCGGCCGCGACGATCATGCCAAAGGCGAGTTATCCATTCGCGCGCGCGCACGTTCTTCATGGGCTCCGCGGTGTCGTACGCATACAAGAGCACATTCGTATCTACGAATACCGCGGGGCTCACGAGCGCTTGCCCTTCTTCCGCGCCGCGTCGTCCAGCCGTCGCATTGCCGCCCGGTCGTGGAGCTCCTCGCGCGCCAGATATCGCTCACCAGGGCGCCTGAGACGAACGGGCTTGCG
>DASQIG010000040.1:0-7922 GCA_035631735.1 Burkholderiales bacterium
CGCGAGCTCGCCGAAATCAAGCGAGCGCTCGGCGAGGAAACCAAGGCGCTGCTGCAGGAACAGGCGCCGCTCGACGAGGGCGAGCGCTACACCGGCTGGACCATGGGTGAGCTGCCCGAGATCATGGAGATCCGGCGCGGCTCGCGCACCCTGGTGGGATATCCGGCGCTGGTCGACGCGGGCGACGCGGTCACGCTACAGGTGTTCGATTCGCCGGAGGCGGCGCGCGAGGCGCATGCGCAGGGCGTGCGGCGGCTCCTCGCCATCGCCTTTCGCGATCGCGGGCGCGATCTGGGGCGGGCGCTCGCCAGGGACCCGGCGGTCGCACCGCTCGCAGCGGATGTAATCCGCGCGGCGCTCGATCGCACGTTCCTCACCGACTCGCTGCCCGTGACGCCAGCGGATTTCGCGCGCCGGATCGATGAAGGCCGCAGCCGCTTTACGCTCATCGCACAGGAGATCGCGCGCTCGGCAGCGCAGATCCAGGCCGAGCGGGCGGCGCTGGAGAAGCGCCTCGCGGCGGCCGAGCGGGCCTTTCCTCAGGCGGTGAGCGACGTTCGCGCGCAGCTCGCGCGGCTGCTCGCTCCCGGCTGGCTGGCGCGCACGCCGTGGGAGCGGCTGCAGCACGTGCCGCGCTATCTCAAGGCCGCCGCGCTGCGGCTCGAGAAGGCGCGAGCCGATCCGCAGCGCGACCAGCGCCTGGCGGCCGAGCTCGGCGCGCTCGAGCAGCCCTATCGGCGCGAGGTGGCGGCGCGCCGGCGCAACGGCGAGCTCAGCGCCGAGCTGGTCCAGTTCGGCTGGCTGCTCGAGGAGCTGCGCGTGTCGCTCTTCGCCCAGGAGCTGCGCACGCCGGTCGCCGTGTCCCTGAAGCGCCTCGCGAAGCTCTGGCAGAGCGTGCGGCAATGAGCGTGGCGCTGGTGATGTGGGCCGGCGCGCGCGCGGCGGAACGGGGCGCCGCATAAGCGCGGCCTATCGGCGCCATGGAAACAAATCATTGGAGTGCAGGAACGCGCCTCGCTACGCTTGCTCATTCCTTCTTGAGTGGAGCAACGATGTTTCCGAATCGCGAGGGACAACGCGTCCCGCAAGTTACATTCCGCGCTCGTGGCGAGAGCGACTGGAAGCCGATTACGACGGATGATGTCTTCAAGAGCAAGACGGTCGTCGCTTTCTCGCTGCCGGGTGCGTTTACGCCAACCTGCTCATCGACGCACGTGCCGCGCTACAGCGAGCTCGCGCCGGCGTTTTTCGCCAACGGCGTCGACCGCATCGTCTGCATCTCGGTGAACGACGCCTTCGTGATGAACGAATGGGCGCGCACGCAGGAATGCGGCAATCTGCTGATGCTGCCCGACGGCAACGGCGAGTTCAGCGAGAAGATGGGCATGCTGGTGGACAAGAGCGAGCTCGGCTTCGGCAAGCGCTCGTGGCGCTATTCGATGCTGGTGAAGGACGGCGTGATCGAGAAGATGTTCATCGAGCCCGAGAAGCCCGGCGATCCCTACGAGGTCTCCGACGCCGACACGCTGCTGAACTACATCAACCCGCGGGCGAAGAAGCCCGACCAGGTGGCGATCCTCACGCGCGAGGGCTGCGGCTACTGCGCGCGCGCCAAGCAGCTGCTCACCGAGCTCGGCTACCCCTACAGCGAAGTGGCGCTCAACCACAGCGAGCGCTCGCGCATCGTCGGCGCGATCACGGGGCGCGGCACGGTGCCGCAGGTGTTCGTCAACGGAAAGCACCTCGGCGGGCTCGAAGAGCTCGAGCGCTGGGCAAAAAAAGCAGCCTAGAATCCGCCCCGTGTTCGGGGCCTACATCATTGGCGACGAGCTGCTGGTCGGAAAGCGCGAGGACAAGCACCTCGGCTTTCTGATCGGCGCGCTCGCGAAGCGCGGCCTGCGTCTCGCCTGGGCACACTACCTCGGCGATGAGCCGCAGCGGATCATCCAGGCGCTGCGCCAGAGCTTCGCGACGAGCGAGGTCGTATTCAGCTTCGGCGGCATCGGCGCCACGCCGGACGATCACACCCGCCGGTGCGCGGCCGCGGCGCTCGGGCGCCCGCTCGAGCTGCACCCCGAAGCCGGGCGCGAGATACGGACGCGCTTTCCAGGCGGCGAGGCGACGCCGCAGCGCTTGCAAATGGGCGAATTTCCGCGCGGCGCGCAGATCATTCCCAATCCGGTGAATCGCATTCCCGGCTTCTCGGTCGCGGACCACCACTTCGTGCCCGGCTTCCCGCAAATGGCGTGGCCGATGGTCGAATGGGTGCTCGAGACGCGATATCGCAATCGCTTTGATTCGCAGAAGTGGAGCGAGTCGTCGATCCTGGTCTACCAGGCGGGCGAGAGCCACTGATCGCCGCCATGCAAGCGGTGGAGCGTGCGTTCAGCGGGGTGAAGGTATTCAGCCTGCCGTCGATGGGCGCCGACGGCTCGCGCATCCATGTGGAGCTCGGCGTGCGCGGCGATCCGGCGCAGGTCGCCGCAGCGATCGACGCTTTGCGTCGCGAGGTGGCGAGCGCCGGCTTTCCCTACAAATGAAAAAGCCCCGCAGTCACCTGCGGGGCCTTTTCGCTGACTTCTTCTTCTGGTGTTTCGCGCTGGACCGGGCGTGACTGCCCGATTTGGCGCTTAGGCGACCTTTTTTGCTTTCGCCAGGCCTTTCACGGTCTCGGTCGCGGCGGCGACGTTGGCTTCCGCGATCTCGGTGGCCTGCTTGGCGACCTTGTTCATGTTGTCATAGGCCGAGTTGGCGGCCGCGAGCATCGACTTCACCGCGGCGACGGCTACGTCCGAGCCGGCGGGCGCGTTCTTCGAGACCTTGTCGAGCAGGCTGACGAAGTTCTCGTTCCACTCGGCGACGCGGCGCTCGGCCACGCGGGTGAACTCGGAATTGGCTTCGGTCGCGACTTCGTACACGCTCTTCGAGTAGGCGATGGCCTTCTCGATCGCGGGCTGCGCAAACGCATTCTGCAGCGTCACGAATTCCTGCACGTCCTTCGCGCCGAGCAGCGCGCGGGTGTTGGCGATCGAGTCTTCGAAGGCGCTCTTGACCGCGCCTGCGCTGATGTTCGCCAGCTTCTCGAACGCGGCGAACTGGGCATTCGCTACGGCGAGGAGCGCTTCTACGTTGGCCTTTTGGGCCGCTTGGATCTGCTCCGGTGTCACGTACATTTATAGCTCCTGGTCGGTTGGGGTGGCTGGTGCTTTTGTGCAATGCAGCAACGCTAATTTAAGGCCCGGTAGGTCGAAAGTCAAGAACTTTGTGCGTAGCACCAACGGTGATAGAGCTATCGCGCGGCTGACTACAACCTGTTGTGAGCAAGCACTGACTTTAGGGCGGTGGACGGTCGCTTGCGGTTTGGCAGCGATACTGCGGCCGTGACCATCGAATACCGGCCGAGCGACCCGCAGTTTCTCGCCGACCCGTTCCCGCTGTATCAGCGTCTGCGCGACCTGGACCCGGCGCACTGGAGCACGGAGCTCAAGGCCTGGGTGCTTACGCGCTACGAGGACGTCAAGCGGGTGTGCCTTGACGGGCAGATGTCCTCCGACCGCCTGCGGCCATTCTTCGCAACGCTCGCTTCCAGCGAAGCAGCGCGCATGCAGCAGCTGATACGCATTCTCACGCTCTGGATGGTGTTCCGTGATCCGCCCGATCACACGCGGTTGCGGCGGCTAGCGAGCCGCGTGTTCAACGCGCGCAGCATCGGCGCGCTGCGTCCGAAGGTCGAGGGTCTCACCGCGTGGCTGCTGGAGCGCATCGGCGAGCGCACCGAGTTCGACTTCATCGCCGAGTTCGCCGGTCCGCTGCCGGCGCTGGTGATCATGGACATGCTTGGCGTGCCGCGCGAGGCGCTTGCGCGGCTCAAGCACCTCTCCGACGAGATGGCGCTCTTCATCGGTAGCGCACGCGAGACGGCGGGCAAATACGAGCGTGCGGAAGCGGCGACGCGCGAGATGGCAGAGCTGTTTCGCGCGCTCATCGAGGAGCGCCGGCACGCGCCGCGCGCCGACCTCCTGAGCGAGCTGGTGCGCGTGGAGGAAAACGGCGACCAGCTGTCGGAGGATGAGCTGGTCGCGACCTGCGTGCTGCTGCTTTTCGCCGGCCATGAGACCACGACGCATCACATCGCCAACGGTCTCGCCGCGCTGCTGCGCTTTCCCGGCGAGCTCGACAAGCTGCGCCGCAACCCGGCGCTCGCGCCGGCGGCGGTGGAGGAGCTATTGCGCTACGACGGCCCGATCGGCGCGCAAGTGCGCATCGTGCAGGAGCCGCAGCGCTTCCATGGGCGCGAGCTGCAAGCCGGCGAGCGCTTGTTCCTCATGATGAACGCGGCGAACCGCGACCCGCGCGCCTACGCCGAACCCGATCGCCTCGACCTCGAGCGCCACGGTCCGCCGCACCTTACGTTCGGCTACGGGGCGCACATCTGCCTTGGTTTTCCGCTCGCGCGCCTCGAGGGCCAGATCGCCCTGCCGGCGGTCCTGCAGCGCTGGCGCGCCCTCGAGCCCGCAGCGGGCCGCCTGGAATGGCTGGATTCGATGGTCCTGCGCGGCATGAAGGCCTTTCCCGTCCGCGTCAGGTCTTGAGCGCGCAAACCGATCACCTGCCGGCGCGGCTGTGGTGGCTGCTTGCCGCGCTGACCCTCGCCTGGGGCTTCAACTGGACGGCGATGAAGCTCGCGCTCGCGGAAGTGCCGCCGTGGACGTTCCGCTCGCTGTGCCTGGGCCTCGGCTCCGCGGTGCTGTTCCTGGTGCTGCGCCTCGGCGGGCAGCGCATACCGTCGCCGCGCGGCCAGTGGCGCCGCCTGTGGGTGCTCGCGCTTTTGAACATCACCGGATGGAACATCCTCGTCGCGTTCGGGCTGACGATGATCGCCTCGGGCCGCGCCTCGATCCTCGCCTATACGATGCCGGTGCTCGCGGTGCCGCTCTCGGTGTGGCTGCTCGGCGAGCGTCTCACCGCGCCGAAAGCGCTCGGCCTCGCGCTTGGCACCGCGGGACTCGCGCTGCTCCTCGGCGAAGCGTACCAGGCGATCGGCGCCGCACCGCTCGGCTCGCTGCTGGTGCTCGGCGCTGCGGCGAGCTGGGCGCTCGGCGCCGTGCTGCAGAAAAAATATCCGGTCGCCATGCCGGCGGGCCCGTACACGGCGTGGCTGATGCTGCTCGGCGGCTTGCCGATCTTCGCCGGCGCGCTCGCGCTCGAGCATCCGGCCACGCTCGCGCACCTCGGCGTCCGCGCGGTCTTCGGCACCGCCTATAACGTGCTGATCGCGTTTGCCTTCGCGCACTGGGCCTGGATCAAGCTCGCGACTTCCGTCTCGGTGACGGTGTTTTCGCTCAGCATTCTCATCATTCCGGTCGTCGCCGTGCTGAGCGGCGTGGTATTTCTCGGCGAGCGCCCCGCTACTGCCGAGGTTGCGGCGCTCGCGCTGGTGCTCGCTTCGCTTGCTACGGTGCTAGTGCCATCGCGCGGCGGTGCGAAATGAGCTGCGGGTTCCAGGCCTGCAGCGCCTCTTCCAGCGTCGCGGCCTCCGGCTGGCCGAGGAAGGCGAGCGCGCGACGCAGCGGCCGCGGGTCCGCCTCGATCGGCGCGGCGGCGGTCTGCTTCGACAATTTTTCGCCCGCTGCATCGAGCGCCACCGGTACGTGCAGGTAGCGCGGTGTCGGCAGCGCAAGCAACTGCTGCAGGTAGATCTGGCGCGGCGTCGAATCGAGCAGATCGGCGCCGCGCACCACATCGGTGACGCCTTGCGCGGCGTCGTCGACGACCACCGCGAGCTGATAGGCGAACAGGCCGTCGGCGCGATACAGCACGAAGTCGCCGATGTCGCGCGCGAGCACCTGCTCGCAGCGCCCTTGCAGGCGGTCGACGAACGCCAGCGTCTGGCTCGAGGTTTGCACGCGCAGCGCGCGCTTGTGCGCCGTGCCACCGCGGCAGGTACCCGGGTAGATGTGAGCGCCGTCGCTCGCCAGGCCGAGCGACGAATCGGCGATCTCGCGCCGGGTACAGCCGCACCAGTAAGTACGCGGCGCCAGCGTGTCCAGGGCCGCGCGGTAGTGCTCGAGGCGCTGGCTCTGGTAGAGCACCTCGCCGTCCCAGTGCAGGCCGAGCCGATCCAGCGCGCGCAGGATCGCGTCGGCTGCGCCGGGCAGGCAGCGCGGCCGGTCGAGATCCTCGATGCGCACCAGCCAACGGCCGCCGGCGGCCCGTGCGTCGAGCCAGCTCGCCGCCGCCGCAATCAACGATCCCAGGTGCAGCGGCCCGGTTGGCGAAGGCGCGAACCGTCCCGTGTACATCGCGGTCTAAGGGTACACTGCCCGCTTTTTTGGAAGGATCGCCATGGCGACGGTCGAACTCAGCCAGGAGAATTTCGAGCACACGGTCAATGACAACGCGATGGTGATCGTCGATTTCTGGGCGCCCTGGTGCGGTCCGTGCCGCGGGTTTGCGCCGGTCTATGAACAGGCGGCGCAAGCGCATCCCGAGATCGTCTTCGCCAAGGTGAATACGGATGAGCAGCAGGAGCTCGCCGGCGCGTTCGGCATCCGCTCCATCCCGACGCTCATGGTGTTCCGCGAGAAGGTGATCGTCTTTCAGCAGCCGGGCGCGTTGCCCGCGGCGGCCCTCGAGCAGGTCATTACCCAGGCGCGAGCGCTCGACATGGCGAAGGTGCACGCGGAAGTCGCGAGCCAGGCGAAGTAGACGACCTGCCGTAACATTGGTGTCGGCATGGCCGGCACGCGCATCGAGAAGGACAGCTTCGGGCCGATAGAGGTGCCCGCCGAACGGCTATGGGGCGCCCAGACCGAGCGCAGCCGGCGCTTCTTCCGCATCTCGGGCGAGCGTATGCCGCTGCCGGTGGTCTATGCGCTCGCGCTGGTGAAGAAGGCTGCTGCCCACACCAACCGCGCGCTTGGCCTGCTCGATGGCCGCAAGGCCGATGCCATCGTGCGCGCGGCCGACGAGGTGCTCGCCAGCCGGCACGACGAGGAGTTTCCGCTGGTCGTCTGGCAGACGGGCTCCGGCACGCAAAGCAACATGAACGTGAACGAGGTGCTTGCCAACCGCGCCTCCGAACTCCTCGGGGGCGAGCGCGGGCAAAAGCGCCTGGTGCATCCCAACGACGATGTGAACATGGGGCAGTCCTCGAACGACGTCTTCCCCACCGCCATGCACATCGCCGCGGCGCGTGCCGTCCACGACGACCTGCTGCCGGCCACAGAGCTGCTGCGCGCCACGCTCGCGCGCAAGCGCGACGCGTTCGCGCAAGTCATCAAGATCGGCCGCACGCATCTGCAGGACGCGACGCCGCTTTCGCTCGGGCAGGAGTTTTCGGGCTATGTCGATCAGCTCGCGCAAGCCCAGGACGCGCTGCGTGTCGCGCTGCCCGGACTCTACCGCCTCGCCCTCGGCGGCACGGCGGTCGGCACCGGGCTCAACACGCATCCGCAATTCGCAGCCCGCGTCTGCGAGCTCGTGGCGAGCGAGACCCAGCTGCCTTTTAGCGAGGCGCCGAACAAGTTCGCCGCCCTCGCGGGCCACGAGGCGCTGGTTTTCGCCCACGGCGCGCTGAAGACGCTCGCCGCGTCGCTCTTCAAGATCGCGAATGATGTGCGGCTGCTCGCCTCCGGCCCGCGCTCAGGATTGGCGGAGCTGCGCATACCGGAAAACGAGCCCGGCAGCTCGATCATGCCCGGCAAGGTGAATCCGACGCAGGCCGAAGCGCTCACCATGCTCTGTGCGCAGGTGCTGGCGAACGACGTCGCGCTGAACATCGGCGGAGCGTCGGGCCATCTCGAGCTCAACGTGTACAAGCCGCTCATCATCCACGCATTCCTGCAGAGCGCGCGGCTGCTTGCCGATGGCGCGCGCTCGTTCGAAGAGCACTGCGCGCGAGGCATCGAGCCCGACGCCGG
>DASQIG010000041.1:0-4381 GCA_035631735.1 Burkholderiales bacterium
GGCATCGGCCGCTCGCGCGCGCAGGCGATCCTCGCCGCCGCCGGCGTGCAGGGCTCGCGCAAGATCAAGGATCTGAACGACAGCGAGCTCGAGAAGATCCGCGAGAACGTGGCGAAGTTCACCGTCGAAGGCGACCTGCGCCGCGAAGTGCAGATGTCCATCAAGCGGCTGATCGATCTCAACTCTTACCGCGGCTCGCGCCATCGCAAGGGCCTGCCGGTGCGCGGCCAGCGCACCCGCACCAATGCCCGCACGCGCAAGGGCCCGCGCAAGGCAGCGATCAAATTGAACGTTCCAGTAGGGAAGGCCGCATAACAGATGGCTAGCCGAAACGCGCCGACGCGCCAGGAGCTGCAGCAGACCGCCGCCGCCCGCGCACGCAAGAAGGTCAAGAAGAACGTGGCGGAGGGTATCGCCCATATCCACGCCTCGTTCAACAACACCATCGTCACCATCACAGACCGGCAGGGCAACACGCTCGCCTGGGCGACCTCCGGCAACGCGGGCTTCAAGGGCTCGCGCAAGTCGACGCCGTTCGCCGCGCAGGTCGCTGCGGAGCGCGCCGGCCGCGCCGCACAGGAATGCGGCGTGAAGAACGTGGAAGTACGCATCAAGGGACCCGGGCCCGGTCGCGAGTCGGCGGTGCGTGCGTTGAACGCGATCGGCCTCAAGATCGGCAGCATCGCCGATGTCACGCCGATCCCGCATAACGGCTGCCGTCCGCCCAAGCGGCGCAGGGTATAGACATGGCGAAGAACCTCGACAAGTGCAGACATTGCCGCCGGGAGGGCGAAAAGCTCTTCCTGAAGGGCGAAAAGTGCTTCACCGACAAGTGCCCGGTGGAGCGGCGCGCCTATGCGCCCGGCCAGCACGGCCAGAAGAGCGGCGCGCGGCTTTCGGACTACGGCAAGCAGCTGCGCGAGAAGCAGAAGATGCGCCGCACCTACGGCGTGCTCGAGCGGCAGTTCCGCAACACCTACGAGGACGCGGCGCGCGCCAAGGGCATTACCGGCGAGCGGCTGCTCCAGCTGCTCGAGTCGCGGCTCGACAACATCGCCTACCGCATGGGCTTCGGCGCGTCGCGCAGCGAGGCGCGCCAGGTCGTGCGGCACAACGCCATCCTCGTGAACGGCAAGCGGGTCAACATCCCGTCGTTCCGCCTGCGCCCCGGCGACATCATCGAAGTCGCGCCGAAAGCGAAGGAGCAGCTTCGCATCAAGGCTGCCGCCGAGGCCGCCGAGTCGCGCGGCTTCCCCGAATGGCTGGAAGTGGACTCGAAGGCGCTGAAAGGCACGTTCAAATCGATGCCGGCACGCTCGGATCTGTCTTCGACGATCAACGAGCACCTCGTCATCGAGCTGTACTCGAAGTAAACCTCAGGACCCGAACACATGCCGCAATCCGGATTTCTCAAGCCTCGTATTGTCGACGTCCAGAACCTCTCGCCGAATCACGCGCGGGTGACGATGGAGCCGTTCGAGCGCGGCTATGGCCACACGCTCGGCAACGCGCTGCGCCGCGTGCTGCTTTCCTCGATGCCGGGCTACGCGCCCACCGAGGTGCAGATCGCGGGCGTGGTGCACGAGTACTCGACGCTCGACGGCGTACGCGAGGACGTGGTCGACATCCTGCTCAACCTGAAGGGCGTCGTCTTCCGCCTGCATAACCGGGCGGAAGCGATCCTGTCGCTGAAGAAGAAGGGCGACGGCGCCGTGACCGCGTCGGACATCGAGCCGGCGCACGACGTCGAGATCATCAATCCCGACCATGTCATCGCGCATATCGCATCGGGCGGCAAGCTCGAGATGCAGATCAAGGTCGAGTCGGGCCGCGGCTACGTGCCGGGCAACATGCGCTACCTGCCCGAAGAGACGAAAGGCATCGGCCGCGTCATCCTCGATGCGTCCTTCAGCCCGGTACGCCGCGTCTCCTACGCCGTGGAGTCGGCGCGCGTCGAGCAGCGCACCGACCTCGACAAGCTGATCATGGACATCGAGACCAACGGCGCGATCGAGCCCGAGGAAGCGATCCGCTATGCGGCGCGCGTGCTGGTCGACCAGCTCTCCGTCTTCGCGCAGCTCGAAGGCACGGCGCTGCCGGCGGAGCAGCCGAAGTCCCCGGCGGTCGACCCGATCCTGCTGCGCCCGGTCGACGATCTCGAGCTCACCGTGCGCTCGGCGAACTGCCTCAAGGCGGAGAACATCTACTACATCGGCGATCTCATCCAGCGCACCGAGACGGAGCTGTTGAAGACTCCGAACCTCGGCCGCAAGTCGCTCAACGAGATCAAGGAAGTGCTCGCCTCGCGCGGCCTCACCCTCGGCATGAAGCTCGAGAACTGGCCGCCCGCGGGCCTCGAGCACCGCACCTAGCCATGCGCCACGGCCACGGCCTTCGCAAGCTCAACCGCACCTCGGCGCATCGCCTGGCGATGCTGCGCAACATGACGGTGTCGCTGCTGCGCCACGAGGAAATCCGCACCACGCTGCCGAAGGCGAAGGAGCTGCGCCGCGTCGCCGAGCCGATGATCACGCTCGGCAAGAAGCCTTCGCTCGCGAATCGCCGCCTCGCCTTCGATCGGCTGCGTGACCGCGGCATCGTCGCGAAGCTGTTCGACGATCTCGGGCCGCGCTTCGCCAAGCGTAACGGCGGCTATACGCGCATCCTGAAGATCGGCTTTCGCAACGGCGACAACGCGCCGCTCGCCCTGGTCATGCTCACCGAGCGCGCCGAAGAAACTGCGGCCGCCGCCGGCGACGAGCAGAAGTCGGAAAAGAAGGCCGCTAAAAAGCCCGAGAAGAAGAGCGAGAAAAAAGCCGCCGCCTGACGCGCGCCCGGCCCCTCGTCCTCTTCACCGACTTCGGCGCGGCCGATCTCTACGTCGGCCAGGTAAAGGCAGTCCTCACGGCGCGCGCGCCGCGCTCGCCGATCATCGACGCGCTGCACGACGCGCCCGCCTTTGGCATCGAGCCGGCGGCGCATCTCCTCGCCGCGCTCGCTGCCGAGTATCCGGCTAACGCAGTCTTCCTCGCGGCGGTCGATCCGGGCGTCGGCGGGCGGCGCGACGCCATCGTTACGCAGATCGATGGCCGCCACTTCGTCGGTCCCGACAACGGATTGCTCTCCATCCTGTGGCAGCGCGCCCGCCGCCGCAAAGGCTGGTCCATCGCCTGGCGGCCGGCGCGCCTGAGCGCCTCGTTCCACGGCCGCGACTTGTTCGCTCCCGTCGCCGCCGCGCTCGCGACGGGCCGCGTGCCGCGCGGCTGGCTCGCGCCCAAGCCCCGCCCGGACGTGCTGTTTCCCGCGGCCGACCTGGCGCGCGTCATTTACATCGACCACTACGGCAATGCCGTCACCGGCCTGCGCTTGCCGAACGCCAAGGCGACGCTGCGCGTTGGCCGGCACAAGCTGCGCTTCGCTCGCACGTTCGAGGAGGCGAGCGGCCCGTTCTGGTACGAGAACAGCATGAGGCTCGTCGAGATCGCTGCGCCGCGCGGGAGCGCCGCACGCCGGCTGGGCCTGAAAGTCGGCAGCGCCGTGAAGCTCGACTAGACTCTCACGGGAGGAGGAGAGCGGATGAAGCGCGAAGTGCTGAGCGGCCCGGGCACGCCGCCGCCCATGGCGCACTACAGCCAGGGCGTGCTCGTCGGCGAGACGGTTTACGCGGCGGGACAGATCGCCTCGGATTACGAGACCGGCGTTGCGCCCGCAGCGCGCCAGGACCCGGCCTTTCCGTACTACGGCTCGCACATCCAGAAGCAGGCGCGCTACATCCTCAGCAACCTGCGCAGCGTCTTCCAGTCCGCCGGCTGCGACCTGAAGGACGTGGTGAAGTCGCAGGTGTTCCTCACCGACCTCAACGACTTCTATTACTTCGACCAGGTATGGAAGGAGTTCTTTCCGTCGCCGCCGCCGCGCACCACCGTCCAGGTGAGCGGGCTGCTGGTGCCCGGCTGCAAGGTGGAAATCGATCTCTGGGGCGTGCAGCCGGGCGTGAAGCGGCAAGTGGTCACCGGCGCGAAGACGCCCGCGCCGATGGCTCACTACTGCCAGGGCATTCTCGCCGGCGACACGCTCTATGCCGCGGGACAGATTGCCTCCGACTACAAGAGCGGCGTGCCGCCCGAGGCATGCCAGGACCCGGCGTTTCCCTACTACGGCTCGCACATCCAGAAGCAGACGCGCTACGTGCTCGAGAATCTCCGGAGCGTCTTCCAGGCCGCGAGGTGCGACCTCAAGGACACCGTGAAAGCGCAGGTCTTCCTCACCGATCTCAACGACTTCTACTACTTCGACCAGGTGTGGAAGGAGTTCTTCCCGTCGCCGCCGCCGCGCACCACCGTGCAGGTAAGCGGGCTTCTCGTGCCCGGCTGCCGCATCG
>DASQIG010000042.1:0-19053 GCA_035631735.1 Burkholderiales bacterium
GCGCGATAAGCGCTCACCCGAAGCTCGAGTACTTCAGCAGGCGCTCGAGGTCCTGGATCATGCGCTTCGCCTGCGGCTCGGCGGGGAAGCGCATCATCAGATTGCCGAGCGGATCCACGAGGTAGATGTAATCGCCCGGCAGCGCGCTTGCAAGCGCGGTATCGGCGGCGGCGATGCGGCTGCCGTCGAGCGCGGCGACCAGCTCGGCGCGCGGCGTACCGCCATCGGTCGTGAGCCAGAGCCGCTCGACTCGCTCGGCGTTCTTGCCCTGCGCGCGCCGCACCTGGCGCACGATGTAGAGCTTGCGCTCGCAGCGCGGTCCGCACGCCGCCGGATCGAGGGTCACGAGCACCCATTTGCCGCGCAGCGGCGCGAGCGGGCCAGCGAGCGGCCGGGGTGACAGGAGCTCGCCGTAGTTGCCGGTGCGGCCGGAGATCCAGCGCTGTTCGGACGCCAGCCAGCCGAGCCCGAGCGGTGCGGCGCAGGCGACGAAGATGGCGGCGACCTTAAGCGCCGGTCGCACGGCGAAATGAGAGCACCACCGCGAGCACGATGGCGAGCGCGGCGAACGTGTACCACTGCAGCGCGTAGCTTTCGTGCATCTCGATACGCAGATCCGCGCGCGGCCAGTCGCGCTGCAGGCCGTCGCCTGTGTCGGAATGCTGCTCGATGATCAATGGCTGGAGCGCGAGGCCGGTCTCGGCGGCGAACGCGGCGAGGTCGAGGTTCTGGCGCACCTTGCCGCCGGGCGAGACGCCGGTTTCGAGCGCGCGCGGCAGCCGCTCGAGCGCGATGCCGTCGATGTGCTGCACGCCCGGCGGCGTGCGCACCTGCGGCAGCGCGCCCGCGGTTTGCGGGGCCGCCACCCAGCCGCGCTCGACGAGCACGTGCCAGGCCGAATCGCCGAGCCTGAGCGGCGTCACCACCTCGTAGCCCGCGCGCGCCTGCCGCATGCGGTTCGCGAGCAGCACGGTGCGCTCGGGAAGGAAGACACCGCGCGCCGCCACGCGCCGGTGGATGAGCGGCGCGGCATCGACCCGCGCCGCTGGCAGCTCGACCGGCGTGGCGCGAGCGGCCTGGTCGAGCTCCTCGGCAAGCGCGCGCTTGGCGTCGGCGCGGCGCGACTGCCAGTTGCCGAGGGCGATGAACGCCGCGCACGCCGCGGCGGCGAGCGCGAACGTCCAGCCGCGCGGGCGGAAAGAGTATCCTCGGAGCATGCGCTACCTGGTGATCGGCGTATTCCTGCTGATCGTCGCGAGCCTGTTCTCCGCGCTGTTCTTCATCTACCGCGACCGTGGCGGCTCGACGCGCGCGCTCAAGGCGCTCGCCTTGCGCGTCGGCCTCTCGGTGGGGCTGTTCGCGTTCCTGATGCTCGGCTACTACTTCGGCTGGTTCCGGGAGCGCCTATAACCAATAGACGAAGATAAACAGCCCGAGCCACACCACGTCGACGAAGTGCCAGTACCACGCGACGCCTTCGAAACCGAAGTGGTGATCGGGCGTGAAGTGCCCGGCGATGCAGCGGCCGAGGATCACCGAGAGCATGATCGCGCCACAGGTCACGTGGAAGCCGTGGAAGCCGGTGAGCATGAAGAACGTGGAGCCGTAGGCGCCGGTCGACAGCTTCAGGTTCAGCTCGTGGTACGCGTGCCCGTACTCGTACATCTGCAAGCCGAGGAACGTCAGGCCGAGCGCGATGGTGAGCGCCATGAAAAGGATCAGCTGCCCGCGGCGGTTTTCCTTCAGCGCCCAGTGCGCGATCGTCACGGTGACGCCGGACGAGAGCAGCAGCAGCGTGTTGATCGCCGGGATGCCCCAGGCGGCCATCGGCGAGAACTCCTCGATGAAGCCGGGGCCGGCGGAAGGCCAGTGCGAGCTGAATCCCGGCCAGACCAGCGCGTTGCTCTCGATGCTCGCGAGATCGGGCACCGACATCTGGCGCACCCAGAAGAGCGCGCCGAAGAACGCGCCGAAGAACATCACCTCGGAAAAGATGAACCAGCTCATGCCCCAGCGGAACGACACGTCCTCCCAGCGGCCGTACTTGCCGCCTTCGGATTCGCGAATCACGTCGCCGAACCAGCGCACCATCATGTAGAGCAGCACGAGGAACCCGGCGCCGATCGACACCCAGCCGCCGAGCCTGCCGTTGAACAGGAAAACGGCGCCTACGGCCATGAGAAACAGCGCCGCCGCGCCCATGATCGGCCACGGCATGGGCGAGGGGACGGCGTAGTGGGCCTGCCGCTGCGGGGTGGTTGCGCCTTGCGCCATGTTGTTCTCCCTTGACTCAGCCTTTGCCGCCGCGCCCGGCGACCTCGAAGAACGTGTACGAGAGGGCGATGCTCGTCACGTCCCTGGGCAGCTTCGGATCGACCACGAACACGACCGGCATGCGGCGGCTCTCGCCCGGGCCGAGGGTCTGCTGCGTGAAGCAGAAGCACTCGATCTTCTTGAAGTACTCGCCGGCGATCGCCGGCCCATAGCTCGGCACCGCCTGCGCCGTGACGGCCACGGGCTGGTCGTTGCGCACCTCGTACTCGACGGTGGCGAGCTCGCCCGGGTGCACGTCGATATGGTTCACCAGCGGCCGGAAGCGAAACGCCAGCCCGTGCGCGTTGGCATCGAACTCGATCGTCACCGTGCGCGCGAGATCCACCTGGCTGTTGCGCGGCGCGGCGGCAACTTCGCCCAGCGTATTGATGCCGAGTGCCTCGCACACGCGGTAGTACAGCGGCACGAGCGCATAGCCGAAGCCGAACATCGCGACTGCGATCAGCGCGAGGCGCGCGAAGAGCTTGCGGTTTTGCTCGCGCAGCGTCATCGACCGATGAGCCAGAACTTGGCGATGATGCCGAGGAAGAAGGCGAGGGCCACGGTGGCGAGGACGAGCGCAGTTCTAGCGTTCTTGCTCACTTGAGTACCGGCGGGGTCTCCCAGGTGTGATAGGGCACCGGCGTCGGCAGATGCGTCCAGTCGAGCGAGTCGGCGCCTTCCCAGGGCTTCTGCGGCGCGGTCGCCCCGCTCTTCAGCGTGGTGAAGAGGTTGTAGAGGAAGATGAGCTGCGACACCGCGAAGCCGAACGCGCCGATCGAGGAGATCTTGTTCCAGGTCTCGAACATCAGCGGATAGTCGGGGACGCGCCGCGGCATGCCCGCCATGCCGAGGAAGTGCTGCACGAAGAAGATCATGTTGAAGAAGATGAGCGTCAGCCAGAAGTGCCACTGGCCGAGCGTCTCGTTGTACATCTTGCCGGTCCACTTCGGCAGCCAGAAATAAATGCCGGCGAACGCCGAGAACATGGCGCCGGCGACCATCACGTAGTGGAAGTGCGCCACGACGTAATAGGTGTCCTGCAGCTGGATGTCGATCGGCACGAGAGAGAGCACCAGGCCGGTGAAACCGCCCAGCGTGAAGAGAAACAGGAAGCCGATGGCGAAGAGCATGGGCGTCTCGAACGAGAGCGAGCCTTTCCACATCGTGGACACCCAGTTGAACACCTTCACGCCGGTCGGCACCGCGATCAGCGTGGTCGCGTACATGAAGAACAGCTGACCGGTGACGGGCATCCCCACCGTATACATATGGTGGGCCCAGACGATGAACGACAGGATCGCGATCGCCGCGGTGGCGTAGACCATGGACGCGTAGCCGAACAAAGGCTTGCGCGAGAAGGCCGGGATCACCTGCGAGATGACGCCGAACGCGGGCAGGGCGATGACGTACACCTCGGGATGGCCGAAGAACCAGAAGATGTGCTGGTAGAGCACCGGATCGCCGCCGCCCGCGGCGTTGAAGAACGTGGTGCCGAAGTGCCGGTCGGTGAGCGTCATGGTCACCGCGCCGGCGAGTACCGGCATCACCGCCACCAGCAGGTAGGCGGTGATGAGCCAGGTCCAGCAGAACATCGGCATCTTCATGAGCGTCATGCCCGGCGCGCGCATGTTGAGGATCGTGGTGATGATGTTGATCGAGCCGAGGATCGAGCTCATGCCGAGGATGTGCACGGCGAAGATCGTGAAGTCCATGCCGATGCCCTGCTGCACGGTGAGCGGCGCGTAGAGCGTCCAGCCGGTGCCCGGCGCGCCGCCGGGCGTGAAGAACGAGAGCATGAGCAGCGTGGCGGCGAACGGCAGCAGCCAGAACGACCAGTTGTTCAGGCGCGCGAAGGCCATGTCGGGCGCGCCGATCATCATCGGGATCTGCCAGTTCGCGAAGCCGACGAAGGCCGGCATGATCGCGCCGAAGATCATGATGAGGCCGTGCATGGTCGTCATCTGGTTGAAGAAATCGGGATTCACGAGCTGCAGCCCCGGCTCGAACAGCTCGGCGCGGATGACCAGCGCCATCATGCCGCCGGCGAAGAACATGATGCCGGCGAACCACAGGTACAGCGTGCCGATGTCCTTGTGGTTGGTGGTGGTGATCCAGCGCATGATGCCGCTGTAGCCACCGTGGTGGTCGCCATGATCGTGCTCGTGGCCGTGGCCGTGGGTGTCGATGACTGCGCTCATGCGGTTACCTCTATTTGTGTCGCGCCCGTACTTCGGCAGGCTGGACGATACCCGCCTTGTTGCCCCAGGAGCTGCGCTCGTAGCCGATCACCGCGGCGATGTCGGTGTCGGAGAGCTGCTTGCCGAACGGCTGCATCGCCGTGCCGGCCTTGCCGTTCAGCACGATGTCAATGTGGCCTTCCTTCGGGCCGTTGACGACTTTCGATCCCGCGAGCGGCGGGAACGCGGGCGGCGTGCCGCGGCCGTTCGCCTGGTGGCAGGCGACGCAGTTCGCGGCATAGACCTTCTCGCCCTGCGCGACGAGCTCCTTCGGCTCCCACTTCTTGTTGATGTCCTCGGCCCGCGCCGCGGCGGCCTGCTTCTGCTGCGCGACCCATTGGGTGTAGTCGTCCTGCGACACCACGCGCACCACGATGGGCATGAAGCCGTGCTCCTTGCCGCAGAGCTCGGCGCACTGGCCGCGGAAGATGCCGCTCTTCTCTGCGCGGAACCAGGTGTCGCGGATGAAGCCGGGAATCGCATCCTGTTTCGCGCCGAAAGCGGGAACCCACCACGCATGGATGACATCGGCTGCCGTGGTGAGCACGCGGATCTTCTTGCCGACCGGTACGACCAGCTCGCGATCGACCTCGAGGAGGTAGTGCTCGTCCTTCGGCGCGCCGGCGTCGATCTGCTCGCGCGGCGTGGCGAGCATCGAGACGAAGCTGACGCCTTCGCCTTCGCCCTTCAGGTAGTCATAGCCCCACTTCCACTGGTAGCCCGTTGCCTTGATGGTGAGATCGGGGCTCGAGGTGTCCTTCTGCGCAATGACGACCTTGGTCACCGGCCAGGCGATCACCACCAGGATGACGGCCGGGATGATGGTCCACAGGATCTCGACGGTGGTGTTCTCGTGGAACTGCTCGGCCGGATGGCCCTTCGACTTGCGGTGCCGGTAGCAGGCATAGAACATGAAGCCGAACACCAGGATGAAGATCGGCAGCACCACGGCAAGCATGATGAATTGGTGCAGCCAGTGGATGTCGTCGGCGATCGGCGAATTGGCGGGCGGGAAGTTCCACTCGAGCGCCGCGGCCGCGCCCGACGCGGCAAGCGCCGCGGCGCCCGCAAGGGCCGATATGAACATCGTGCTTGTTCTTTTCGCCATCTCCCCTTCCCGAAATCAGGCGTTCAGTCTTGCCGCCAGCGCCTGCGCGAACTGCCGGCGCGTGTGCGCGTCCAGATGGCGGCCGATTTCGAGCGCTTCGCCCGGGCCGCGCAGCATCACGCGGCGCGCGTCGGCGTCGATGCGCACGCGCCGTGCATCCATCTCATAGCGGCTCAGGCGCTCGGCCTGCGCGACCTCGATGCGCAGCCGGCCGCCGTCGAGCTCGATGCTTTCGTAATCGGTCGCGTGACGCGCCTGCAGGAAGAACGCCGCGCCGAGCAGCACGACCTCGAGGCCCGCGAACGGCAGGATCAGCCATGCGCCCGCGAGCGCGAAGCCCGTGCCGATCGCCAGCGCCGCGACGCCGAGCGCCGCGAAAACGCAAGCCAGTCCGGCCGGAGAAATCGAGACATTGCGCTTGAGGATCACGCTGAAGCCGCGCGCGCCCTCCCGGAACGGCAGCTCGCGCCGTGGAAAATCAAGGGCGGGCGTGCTCACTGAGCCGCGTAAATTACCACAGGAGAATGCGCGCTCTCAAGAAAAACGCCTGAAAACGCGCACCGTTTTGACTGACGGCTCGGCGTCCGCGCGCCGCCACGCGTGCCCGTACACCACCTCGTACGTCGCGCTGAGCGGCGCGGCGCGAAACGCCTTCAGCAAGCCGCGGCCGGCGAGCCCGCGCGGCCGATCGGCTCGCGCGTTGGTCTGTCCGCTCGCGCGCAAGTCTTCGAGCAGCCGCGCGCCCGCGGCGTATCCGATGCGCACCAGCTCCATGTCCACGACCGGCGCGCTGTAGCCGGCGGCCATCAGCATGTCGCCGAGATCGTGCATGTCGATGAACTCATGGACGCGCGCGGCACCGGCGGCCTCGCGCAGCTCCTTTAGCGTGTCGGGCCCGAGCGTGCTGAACATCAGCAGGCCCTCGGGCGCGAGCACGCGGGCGAACTCGCGAAACGCCGCAAGCGGCTGGTTCACCCAGTGCAGCGCCATGTTGCACCAGACGAGCTCCATGCTTTGCGAAGCGAGCGGCAGCCGCGTGACATCGCCGCACACGGCAAGTGAATTGCCCCTGAACCAGCGGCGCGGCCGCGGCAGCATGCCGAGCGCGTAGTCCAGCGCGACGATCTGGGCGCCGCGGTAGCGGGCAGCGAGCGCAGGCGCGTGGCGCGCCGGGCCGCTGCCGGCGTCGAGAATGCGCCGCGGCGCGAGCTTTACGTAGTCGAGCCGCTCGAGCATGCGCGCGCCGACTTCCGCTTCCAGCCGCGAAGCGCCCGCGTAGGAGCGCGCCGCGCGCTCGAAGCGGCGGCGCGCCGTGCGCTCGTCAATCGCGCTCGAGCGCGCGCTCAAGCGCCGCGGCGACCGCGAGCGTGTGCCGGTCGGTGTCCGCCGTGCCGCAAACCGTGAGTCCGACCGGCGCCGTGCCCGGCTCGTGGCACGGCACGCTCGCCGCGCAGCCGTCGAGGAAGTTGACGAGCCCGGTGTTGCGCAGGATGCGCATGTTCCAGCGCACGTAGTCATCCATGCCGGCCTCGGTCTGCGCGATGCTCGGCGCCACGCACGGCACGGTGGGCATGAGGATGGCGTCGTACGGCGCGGCGAGCGCGCCTACTTCACGCATGTAGGCGGCGCGCAGCTCGTCGAGCGCGACGTAATCGGCCGCGCTGATCTCCTTGCCGAGCAGCAAGCGCTGGCCGACACGCGGGTCGTACTCGGCGAGCCGGTCGAGATACGGCCGATGGATGTGGTAGGCCTCGGCGCCGGCATAGCCGCCGCCCTTGAAGTACTCCGCCTGGCGATCGAACGCCGGCACCGGCCGCTCGTCGATCAGCGCACCGCGCTCGGCAAAGCGTCGCAGCGCCGCGTCGAAGGCGCGCTCGACCTCGCGGTCGAGATCGGCGAGCGCCGAAGAGCGCGGCAGGAGCAGCCTGAGCCCGCGCAGCTCGAGCGCCTGCAACTCTGCGTTCGGCCCCCCGGCGAGCACCGCGTCATAGGCCGCGCAGCAGGCCACCGTGTTGGCGAGCGGGCCGACCGAATCCAGCGTGTACGAGAGCGGAAACGCCCCGTCTCGCGGCACGCGGCGCGCCGTCGGCTTCCAGCCAACGACACCGCACAGCGCGGCCGGCGCGCGAACCGAGCCGCGCGTGTCCGTGCCGAGCGCCATCACGCACATGCCCTCGGCCTGCGCCACCGCCGCGCCCGAGGACGAGCCGCCAGGCACGCGCGCCGCGGCGCGGTCCCACGGATTGCGCGGCGTGCCGTAGTGCGGGTTGAGGCCGACGCCGCCGAAAGCGAACTCCACCATGTTGGTCCGCCCGACGAAGATCGCGCCCGCCGCGCGCAGCCGTGCTACGGCGGCTGCATCCTCCTTCGCCTCGCGCGCGAGCACCTTCGATCCGGCTCGCGTTACATCGCCCGCCACGTCGAACAGGTCCTTGAGCGACACCGGCAGCCCATCGATCGGCGAGCGCCGCACGCCGCGCTTACGCAGCTCGTCGGCGTAGTCGGCATCGGCGCGCGCCGCCTCCTCGTAGACCTTGAGAAAGGCGCGCGGGCCCTCGCCATAGGCGGCGGCGATACGCGCAAGCGAGCGCTCGACGAGCTCGCGGCTCGTGGTGCGGTCGGCGGCGAGGTCGCGCGCGAGCTGGGCTACAGTCCACATGGGGCCAGAATATTATGCGTTGGAAAATCGCGAGCCTGCTCTTTCGCAGCACGTCCTATTTGTTCGGCGGCAGCTGCTTTCTCTGCCGGGGAGCGGCGCGCGAGCTCCTCTGCGGCGCCTGCGACGCCGACCTGCCGCGCCTTTCGCGGCCGCTGTGCCCGCGCTGCGCGCTGGAATCGCTGCGCGGCGAGCTCTGCGGGCGCTGCCTGAGCCGGGCGCCGGCCTACGACGCCACGCAGGCCGCGCTCGCCTACCAATTCCCGGCCGACGCGCTGGTGCAGGCGCTCAAGTTCCGCGGCGAGCTCGCGCTCGCGCCGCTCCTCGCGGCGCTGCTCACCGAGCGCCTGCGCAGCGAGCGCGCGGACCTGGTGGTGCCCGTGCCGCTGTCCACCGAGCGGTTGCGCCGCCGGGGCTATATCCAGGCGGTGGAAATCGCGCGCCACCTGGCGGGCGGGAGGCTCGAGGTCACGCTGTGCGAGCGCACGCGCGACGCGCCGCCGCAGATGGAGCTGCCTTACGAGGCGCGCCAGCGCAACGTGCGCGGCGCCTTTCGCTGCACCCGGCCGCTCGGCGGCGCCACGGTGGCCGTCGTCGACGATGTCATGACGACCGGCGCAACGCTCGACGAGATGGCGCGTACGCTCAAAGGCGCCGGTGCCGAGCGGGTGGTGAACTGGGTGGTGGCGCGAACCATGCCTCATGATTGACATCGTCCTCGTCCAGCCCGAGATTCCACCCAATACCGGAAATGTCATCCGGCTCGCCGCCAATACCGGCGCGCGGCTGCATCTCGTGCGGCCGCTCGGCTTCTCGCTCGACGACAAGCAGTTGAAGCGCGCGGGGCTCGACTACCACGAATACGCAGCCGTGCGGGTGCACGCCTCGTGGGCCGCGCTGGGGCAGGCAATGAAAGGCCGGCGCATGTTCGCGTTTGCGACCAGCGCCGAGCGGCTGTTCACCGATGTGCGCTACGCCGCCGACGATGTGCTGGTGTTCGGCCGCGAGGCGGACGGCCTGCCGCCGGAAATCCTCGCCCAGTTTGCGCCGCAGGCGCGGCTGCGGCTGCCGATGCGCCCGGGCAATCGCAGCGTCAATCTCTCGAACGCGGTCGCCGTGGCGGTATTCGAGGTGTGGCGCCAGCTCGGCTTCGCCGGCGGCCGGTAGGGAATGTCTGAATGTCGTTCCCGCGCAAGCGGGAGCCCAGGATTTTTCGAAAAAGAAACTGGGCCCCCGCTTTCGCGGGGGCGACGTTTGCTAGCGCTCCATCTTCGACTCGCGCGCGAGCAGCCGCTCGACCGCGGCTGCGGGGGTCATGCGAGCGTCCAGCACGGCGCTCACGGCCTCGCTCACCGGCATCTCCACGCGATGCCGGGCGGCGAGCTTCGCTACCTCGCGCGCCGAATGCACGCCTTCGGCGACGTGGCCGAGCGTCGCGACGATGTCCTTGAGCGAGCGGCCGCGCGCGAGCTCGAGACCGACGCGCCGGTTGCGCGACAGGTCGCCGGTCGCGGTGAGGATCAGATCGCCCGCGCCGGCAAGCCCCATGAACGTTTCGGGCTGCCCGCCGAGCGCCGCTCCCAGACGCGTGATCTCGGCCAGACCGCGCGTGATGAGCGCGGCGCGCGCGTTGAGGCCGAGGCCCATGCCGTCGGAAATGCCGGCAGCGATCGCCATGACATTCTTCACTGCGCCGCCGATCTCAACGCCCACCAGGTCGCCCGAGTAGTACACGCGCATGCGGCCGCCGTGCAGCAGCGCCGCGCTGTCGCGCGCGAACGCCGCATCGTGCGACGCGAGCGTCAGCGCGCAGGGCAGCCCGCGCGCCACTTCCTCGGCGAACGAAGGCCCCGACAGCGCGCCAAAGCGCGCTTTCTCGCCGAGCGCGGCGCGCGCGATCTGGTGGGGCAGCTCGCCGGTACCCTCCTCGAAGCCTTTGCACAGCCAGACGAGCGGCGCCGGGGCCGCGAGCGCGCCGAGCAGTGAGCGCAAGCCCGCTACTGGCGTCGCCGCGAGTAAAAGCCGGGCATCGTGAGTGGCGTTGCCCAAATCGGCGGTAACGCGAACCGTCGACGGAAGCTCGAAGCCCGGCAGGTAGCGCTCGTTGCGCCGCGTGGCTCCGATGGTCGCCGCCTGGGTCGCATCGCGCGCCCACAGCGTCACCTCGAGGCGCGCCGCAAGCACGCAGCTGATCGCGGTGCCCCAGGCGCCAGCGCCGAGCACCGCAACGCGCATCAGTTGCGCGCTGCTTGGACGGCGGCGGCGCCCTGCGCCGCCTGCTGCTGCTGCAGGTAGAGCGCCTCGAACGAGAGCGGCGCGAGGATCACCGGCGGGAAGCCGCCGCGCGCGACCATGTCCTGGATCGTCTCGCGCAGATACGGATAGATCACCGTCGGGCAGGCGATGCCGAGGAGCGGCCCGAGCTCCTGCTGCGCCACGCCACGCACCTGGAAGATGCCGGCCTGGCGCGCTTCGGCGAGAAACAGCGTGCGCTCGCCGGACCGCGCGGTCACCGTGGCGGTGACCGTGACCTCGTAATAGCCTTCGGCGAAATTCTCGGAGCCGGTGTTGATCTGCACCTCGAGCTGCGGCTGCACCTGCTCGAGGAACACCTTGGGCGCATGCGGGATCTCGAGCGAGCTGTCCTTCAGGTAGACCTTTTCGATCTGGAAAGTGGGCTGCTGCTGGGCGTCGGTCATGGCGCGGCCTTGAGAAGTGGGTCGAGCCCGCCCTGGCGCTCGAGGTCGTAGAGATCGTCGCAGCCGCCGACATGGCGCTCGCCGATCCAGATCTGCGGCACGGTGCGCCGGCCGCCGCTCTTTTGCATCATCTCGGCGCGCCGCGCCGGCTCGAGGTCGACGCGGACCCTGGCGACGGCGACGCCTTTTTGCGCGAGCAGGCGCTCGGCCGCCTGGCAGAACGGGCAGGCCGCGGTGCAGTACATCAGCACCTTCGGCAACTCATTTCTCCAGGGGCAGCCCGGCGTCCTGCCACGCCTTGATGCCGCCCGAGAGATTGGTGACGCGCGTGAAGCCGTGCTTCTTCAGCGCCGCGGCGGCTTTCCCCGCGCGCTCGCCGCGGCCGTCACAATACACGATCACCGGGCGCTGCTTGCGTTTGAGCAAGTCCGGCGCCGGCGCATCGAGGCGCGCGAGCGGCACGTTCTTCGCGCCGAGCACGTGCCCGGTCGCGAACTCTGCGGGCTCGCGCACGTCGATGATGATCGCGTCTTCGCGATTGATCAGATGCGTCGCCTGCGCGGGATTCACCCATGGGCCGCCCGTCGTGCGCCGCACCAGCGGCCACAGCAGCATCGCGCCGGAAACGAACGCGGTGACGAACAGCAGAAGGTTGTTGCGAACGAAATCCACGCGGAGCTCGCCATTATAATTCAGCGCGATGGCGAAGCTCGTGCTCCTGCGCCATGGCGAGTCGACGTGGAACCGGGAAAACCGCTTCACCGGCTGGACCGACGTCGATCTCGCGCCGAGCGGCGCCGAGGAGGCGCGCAACGCCGCGCGCTGGCTGAAAGGCGGCGGCTACGACTTCGATATCGCGTACACCTCGTTGCTCAAGCGCGCGATCCGCACGCTGTGGATCGCGCTCGACGAGCTCGATCGCCTGTGGCTGCCGGTGGAGAAGAGCTGGCGCCTGAACGAGCGCCACTACGGCGCGCTGCAGGGACTGAACAAGGCCGAGATGGCCGCGAAGTTCGGCGAAGCGCAGGTGCTCACCTGGCGGCGCAGCTACGACATTGCGCCGCCCGCGCTCGAGCCGGCGGACCCGCGCTACGAAGGGGGCGACCCGCGCTACGCCGGCATCGAGGTGCCGCGCACCGAATGCCTGAAGGACACCGTGGCGCGCGTGCTGCCCTACTGGAACGGCACCATTGCGCCCGCGGTGCGCGCGGGCAAGCGCGTGCTGATCGCGGCGCACGGCAATTCGCTGCGCGCGCTGGTGAAGCACCTCGACGGCATCGGCGACGCCGAGATCGTCGGGCTCAACATCCCGACCGGCATTCCGCTGGTCTACGAGCTCGACGAGCGGCTCCGTCCGCGCAAGCACTACTACCTCGGCGATGCCGCGGAGGTCGAGCGGCGCATCGCCGCCGTCTCGGCACAGGGCAAGGCCAAAGCCTGACGCGCGCGCTGCTCGCGGCAGTCGCTTTCGCGGCGCTCGCCGCGCAGGCGGCGCCGGGCGAGCGCGATCTCGCGCAGTTGCGCGCGCGCATCGACGAGTTGCAGCGCAGCCTCGAGGACAAGGCGGCCGAGCGCCAGGAGGCGCGCGATGCGCTGCGCGACTCGGAGCGCGCGATTTCCGAAGCCAACCGAACGCTCGCCGCGCTTACCGTGGAAAGCAATCAACTCAAAGCAGAGAGCGCGCGTCTCGCCGAGCGCCGGCGCGCCCTCGAGCGCACGCTCGCCGAGCGCCAGGGAGCCGTGGAAGCGGTGCTGCGGGCGCGCCAGGGGCTCGCCGCCCCGGAGCTGGTGCGCGCCGCGCTCTCGGGCGACGATCCGGGCCAGCTCGCGCGGCGGCTGCAATACATTGCGTACCTCTCGCGCGCCGCGGCGCAGCTGATCGCGACGCATGGCGCCGAGCTCGAGGCGCTCGCCGAGCTCGAGCGCGAAGCCGAAGTCAAGCGCAGGCGCCTGAGCGCAGTGGAGCAGGCGAGCCGCGCCGACCGCAGCCGCGTGCTGCGCGAGCGCGAGGCGCGCAGGCGCGTGCTCGGGCGCCTGGCGCAGGAGCTGCGGCGCAACCGCCGCCAGATCAGCGTGCTGCGCGCGGACGAAACGCGCCTTGCGCGCCTCGTCGAGGGCCTCGGGCGCGTGCTGGCGCGCGTCGAGGCGGTGCCGGAAACATCTTTACAAACGGAAGCGTTCTCCCAGCTCCGCGGCAAGCTGCGCCTGCCGGTGCGCGGGGAACTGACGCGGCGCTACGGCGCTCCAAGAGGAGCAAGCGGCATCGAGGCCAAGGGCGTCTTCATCCGCGCGCCGCAAGGCGAGCCCGTCAGGGCGGTGGCAAGCGGTCAAGTGGTCTACGCCGACTGGATGCGCGGCTTCGGCAACCTCATGATTGTGGACCACGGCGAGAATTATTTGTCCATCTATGCCAACGCAGACTCGCTCCTTAAGCAGGTGGGCGACGTAGTGCACCCGGGCGAGCCGCTCGCCACGGCCGGCGCGAGCGGTGGCAACGAGGAAACCGGTCTATACTTTGAATTGCGGCACTTAGGCCGCGCCTTCGACCCGCTCGGCTGGGTCACGTTGAAATAAGCGATCCCCTAACCATGCAAAAGCTTCGCTCAATCGGATTCATCCTCGTCGGCGCGGTGGCCGGCGTGCTCATCAGCCTCAACTTCCAGGCGATCGCCGACCGCGCGGCGCGCGCGCCGCTGCCGATCGAAGAGCTGCGCGCCTTCACCGAGGTGGTCGACGCGATCAAGAAGAACTACGTCGAGCCGGTCGAGGACAAGAAGCTTTTCACCGAGGCGATCAACGGCATGCTGACCGGCCTCGATCCGCACTCCGCCTATCTCGACCAGGAAGCGTTCAAGGAGCTGCAGGTCGGCACCCAGGGCCAGTTCGGCGGCCTCGGCATCGAAGTCGGCATGGAAGACGGCTTCGTCAAGGTGATCTCGCCGATCGAGGACACGCCCGCGTTCCGCGCCGGCGTCAAGCCGAACGATCTGATCATCAAGCTCGACGACACGCCCGTCAAAGGCATGACGCTGAACGATGCGGTCAAGCGCATGCGCGGCAAGCCGAACACGCAGATCACGCTCACCATCACCCGCAAGGGCGAAAGCGCGCCCATCGTGGTCACGCTGACGCGCGCCATCATCAAGGTGCAGAGCATCACGTCCAAGATGTACGAGCCCGGCTACGCCTGGGTGCGCGTGCGCGCCTTCCAGGAAGGCACGCCCGAGTCGCTGGTCAAGCATCTCAACGACCTCTTCAAGCAGGGCCAAGTCAAAGGCCTGGTGCTCGACCTGCGCAACGATCCGGGCGGGCTGCTGCACGGCGCGGTGGCGGTCAGCGCGGCCTTTCTGCAGGCGAAGAGCCTCGTCGTCTCGACCGACGGGCGCGCCGAAGATGCGAAGAAGAAGTTCTACGCCTCGCCGGACGACTACGCGCGGCGCAGCGAGGACGTGTTGAAGTCGCTCCCGGCCGCAGTGAAGACCGTGCCCATGGTGGTGCTCGTGAACGGTGGCTCGGCCTCCGCGTCCGAGATCGTCGCCGGCGCGCTGCAGGACCAGAAGCGCGCGATCGTCATGGGCACGCAGAGCTTCGGCAAGGGCTCGGTGCAGACCATCATGCCGCTCGGCAACAACACCGCGATCAAGCTCACCACGGCGCGCTATTACACCCCGAATGGCCGCTCGATCCAGGCGCTCGGCATCACGCCCGACGTCATGGTCGAGGACCCGAGCGACACGGCGACGCGGGTGCGCGAAGCGGACCTGCAGCGGCACCTGGAGAACGGCAGGGCCGAGGCGAAGAAGGAAGCGGCCAAAGACAAGGACGCCGCGCCGCGCGCGCGCACGGTGCCCGCGCCCGCGCCCGTGGACCTCAAGCCGATCGACTTCGGCTCGAAGGACGACTTCCAGCTCGCGCAGGCGATCGCCTACCTCAAGGGCGAGCCGGTGAAGAGCCAGGTGCCGACGGTCGCGCAGAGCAGCAAAACGAATTAACGATCAGCAGCTTCTCCGCTACAGCCGCCATATCCTCCTGCCGGAGATCGGCATCGAGGGGCAGGAGAAGCTGCGCGCCGCTCGCGCGCTGGTGATCGGCGCGGGCGGCCTTGGCTGCCCGGCCGCGCTCTACCTCGCCGCCGCCGGCATCGGGCGCCTCACCGTGGCGGATTCCGACAAGGTGGATCTCACCAACCTACAGCGCCAGATCCTCTACCGCACGGAATCCGTGGGCGCCCAAAAAGTGCTGGCCGCGCGCAGCACCTTGCGCGCCGTTAATCCGGATGTGGATGTCGTGCCGCTCGCAGCCCGCGTGTCGGCCGACGAGCTCGACGAGCTCGCGCGGGACGCCGACGTGGTACTCGATTGCACCGACAACTTCGCCACGCGCCACGCCGTCAATCGCGCCTGCGTGGCGCACCGGCGCGCGTTGGTGTCGGGCGCCGCCATCCGCTTCGACGCGCAGGTGATGGTGTTCGATCGCCGACGGCCGGACGCGCCCTGCTACGCGTGCCTGTTTCCCGAGGATGCCGAGGTCGAGGAAGTCCAGTGCTCGCAAATGGGCGTCTTCGCGCCGCTCACCGGCATGGTGGGCGCGATCCAGGCCATGGAAGCCATCAAGCTGCTGGTCGGCACCGGCGCATCATTGAGCGGCCGCCTGCTTCTCGTCGACGCGCTCGGCGCCGATTGGCGCACCGTCAAGCTCAACCGGGATCCGGCCTGCCGCGTCTGCGGCTAGGCCAACAGGTATTTGCGCTGCGCGGCGAAGCTCTCGGTGGGCTTCTTCGCGAAACCGCTCTTGCCGAACTGGTGCATGCAGCCGATGGCGTAGCGCAGGATGGCGCTGGCGCGCGCCGCGGCCTCGCCGTCCTCGGCGACGCGCAGCGACTGCTTGAGGGTGGCCTCGAAGCGGTCGAAAAACTGGTTCATGCGCGTCTGCAGCCGCTCGTGCTCGCCCACCAGCGCGTCGCCGGTCATGACGCGCACCATGCCGGGGTTTTTCTCGGCGAACGCAAGCAGCATCTCCGTCAATTGCTCGCACTGCTTGCGGCCGTCGGCCTCGTCCTGGGTGATGCGGTTGGCGAGGGTGAACACCGAGCTCTCGATGAACTCGATCAGGCCCTCGTACATCTGCGCCTTGGAGGCGAAGTGGCGGTAGAGCGCCGCCTCGGAGACGCCGAGCGACTCGGCGAGCGCGGCGGTGGTGATGCGTTCCCATTTCGGCGCCTCCAGCATCTGGGCGAGCGCCTTCAAGATCTCGAGCTTGCGTTCGCCTTTGGCTCGGGGCATGGGATGGAAAGCGGGGGGGCTGGAATTCTAAGCCGAGCCTGTTCTGAAAACCAAGCGGGGTAGCTCCACCACCGATCGCACGCGCAAATCGACGAACGGCACGCGCCGGGGCTCGCGCGAGACCCAGACGGTCGACATGCCCAGGCGATGCGCCGCGCGCAGGTTCTCGAGCGCATCGTCGATGAGCGCGCAGCGATGCGGATCCAGGTGGTGCTTTCCGAGCAGCACGTGGAAGCCGTGCAGCGCCGGCTTGCCGCGATAGCGCGCGTCCTCGATGGCGTACACGCCGTCGAAGGTGCGTGCTAAGCCCATGATGCGCAGCACCTCCTCGACATAATGGCGCGGCGCGTTCGAGAACACGAGCTTGGTGCCGCCGAGGCGCCCAAGCGCATGCTTGAGCGCGTTCTCGTGCACCACCATCCCGGCGAGCTCCGGGAAGACATGCGTCTCGCGCAGGAAGTGCCGGGGGTCGGCGCCGTGGTGGCGCATCAGGCCGTTGAGGGTCGTGCCGTAGGTGCGCCAGAAGCGGCTGCGGATCTCGTCCGCGCCGGCGGCGTCCACGCCGAAGTAGCGCCGCAGGTAGGCATTGATCTGCTGGTGCATCGCCGGGAAGATGCGCGCCTGCGCATCGTGCAGCGTGTTGTCCAGGTCGAAGATCCAGACGCGCCTAGAAGGTGCTAGCCGGGCGATGCGCACGGCTACTTGCTGCGGATGAGTGTCCCCACTCCCTGGTCGGTCAGCACTTCCAGCAGCAGCGCGTGCGGCACGCGGCCGTCGATGATGTGGACGCTCTTCACGCCGTTGCGCGCGGCATCGAGCGCCGAGCCGATCTTCGGCAGCATGCCGCCCGAGATGACGCCCTTGTGCACCAGATCGTCGATCTTCTTGGGCGTCAGCCCCGTAAGCAGCTTGCCCTGCTTGTCCAGGACGCCGGGCGTGTTGGTGAGCACGACCAGTTTCTCCGCCTGCAATATCTCGGCGAGCTTGCCGGCGACCAGATCGGCGTTGATGTTGTAGGTGACGCCGTCCGCCCCGGTGCCGATCGGCGCCACGACCGGAATGAACCCGCCCGCCTCGAGCGCCTGGATCACCGCGGGGTCGATCGACTCGATCTCGCCCACCTGGCCGAGGTCGACGTGGCCATTTTCCTTGGACGGCAGCAGCATCTTCCGGGCCCGGATAAACGCGCCATCCTGGCCGGTGAGGCCGACGGCCTTGCCGCCCGCCTGGTTGATGAGCTCGACCACTTCCTTGTTCACCTGGCCGCCGAGGACCATCTCGACGACATCCATGGTCTCGGCGTCGGTGACGCGCATGCCCTGCACGAACTCGCCCTTCTTGCCGAGCCGGGCGAGGAGCTGCTCGATCTGCGGCCCGCCGCCGTGCACCACCACCGGGTTCATGCCGACGAGCTTGAGGAGCACCACGTCGTGCGCGAAGCTTTGCTTCAGCTCCTCCTCGATCATGGCGTTGCCGCCGTACTTCACGACGATGGTCCGGCCGTGGAAGCGCTGGATGTAGGGCAGCGCCTCGGCCAGCACGCGCGCCTTCTCGGCGGCCTGTGGGTTGTGATTGAACGGCGCGTTCATGCTCGCCGCATTCTACAAACTACAAAAGGCGAGCGCCCGCCGGGCGCCCGCCTTTTATGGCTTCCGAACTGCGTTACTGGATCGAGATCTGCTTGCGCTGCGCTGCCGCCTTCTTGGGCAGCGTGAGCTCCAGCACGCCGTCGCGGAACTTCGCTTCGGCTTTCGCTTCATCGACTTCCTGCGGCAGCGTAAAGCTGCGGCTCACCTTGCCGAACACGCGCTCGGTGTGCAGCACGCGCTCGTCCCTGCTCGCTTCCTTCTCCTGCTTGACCTGGGCCTCCAGGGTCACTTGCGCGCCGTCGATGGTGACGTGGATATCTTCCTTCTTCACCCCGGGCAGCTCCGCGGTCACCACGTAGGCGCCGTTCTTCTCGGCCACGTCCACCTTGGCACGCGGCAGTTGCACCCCGCCGTCGCCGCGGCCTTCGAAGCCGAGCGGCCGCACGAGGAAACCCTTGAACAGATCGTCGACCAGGTCATTGAACGGGTCGAACCGAGTAATGCTTGCCATCTGCGTATCTCCTTTCCTGAGGCAGTACCTGCGAGGTAGGGGCGTCCTGCCGGATTTCAAGGGCCGGGTAAACTTTCCTCATGAAGGACCTGGCCTGCGAGCGCTGCGGCCGCGCGTTCCGCTGCGGCGCCGAGGAAGGCGCCTGCTGGTGCGAGGAATTCCCGGCGCTCGAGCCGCTGCCGGGACTGGGCTGCCTATGCCCGGAGTGCTTGCAGCTCGCGCTTAAAGAACGTAGCGCGCCAGGTCCTCGTCCTTAGCGAGGTCGCCGAGCCGCGTATCGACGTACGCCGCGTCGATCGTGATCTCGCCCGCGCCGCGGCGTCCGGCGTCGAACGAAATCTCCTCCAGCAGCTTCTCGAGCACCGTGTATAGCCGGCGCGCGCCGATGTTCTCGGTCTTCTCGTTCACCTGGTAGGCGATCTGCGCCAGGCGCCGGATCGCCTGCGGCTTGAAGTCGAGCTTCACGCCCTCCGTCTCGAGGAGCGCCTGGTACTGCTTTACCTGGCTCGCGTCGGTGGCGGTGAGGATGCGCTCGAAGTCATCCACCGAGAGCGGGTCGAGCTCCACCCGGATGGGAAAGCGCCCCTGCAGCTCCGGGATCAGGTCCGAGGGCCTGGCGAGATGGAAGGCGCCCGAGGCAATGAACAGGATGTGG
>DASQIG010000043.1:0-6403 GCA_035631735.1 Burkholderiales bacterium
CGCGCGAGCGGACGCTAGCGTTCTTCCGGCAGCACGTCGGCTGAGTCGCCAAGGAGCGCTCGCCGGAAGCGCACCTTGAGCAGCACGCCATCGTGCGGCGGCAGCACGAGCGGCAGCTTCTCGTCGACGACCTTGACCGCCACGAAATTCGGCCCCGGCGTGCGATACACGAGCTCGCGCACCGGGCCCAGCTCGGCAGTGACGGTGACGGCGCGCTTGAATTTGCACGCCGTCGCGACGCCAGTGAGGTCAACCCCTTCAGCGGTGTGGGTGCGCTGCATGCCGGTCTCGCCGTAGCGCTCGTTATCGATCACAACGACCGTAAGGTTCGCCGGCTGCTGCACGCCGATGGTGGCGAGCGAGCCGATGCCCATAAGCATCTCGCCGTCGCCCGTAATGACGAGCACACGGCGCTTGGGCTGGGCGAGTGCGAGCCCGAGACCCATCATCGCCGCCTGCCCCATCGCGCCCCATAACGGAAAGCTGAGCGGCGAATCGCCCGCGGCAGTGATATCCCAGGCCGTGGAGCCAAGACCCGCGATCACCAGCAGCTCGCCGCGCTCGCGCAGCAACTCTTTCACCACCTCGCGCCGCTCGAGCTTCACTGGTCGCGCTGCTCCCTGAAGCTCTTGATGCCGATGACGCGCTGCGCGATGAGCACAGCTTCGGCGCCGTGCGCTTCGAAGGCGAGCCGGAGCGCGGTGTGCACGTGCGCCGCGACGGTTTCCGCTTCACCTGCCTGGCGCACGGCGACGCCCATGGTTTCGAGCACGCGCGCGGTGGTCTGGCCCATCGGCACCTGCCACGGATTGAATTCGCCCTCCTCGCCGCGCATGGTGACGAGCATGAGCAGCGGAAAGCGGCACACCTGCACCATGCCGAGCACGTTCACGAGGTTGCCAACGCCGCTCGATTGCATGAGGAGCACCGTCTTCTCGCCGCCAAGCCACGCGCCCGCCGCGAGGCCGACACCCTCCTCCTCGGTGGTGAGCACCACGGTGCGCATGTTGCGATCCGCCTGGCAGAGCTCGATCAGGCGCTTGTGCCCCGCGTCGGGCACGTAGCCGACGACGCGCACGCCGCCGGCGGCGAGCTCGCGATGCACCTGCGCTGGCCAGTCAGGCTGCATGCTTGAGCAAGCTTTGTCCCGGCCGCACGCGCGTGAAGGCGACCGGCTTCATCGCCACCGTGCCGTCGGCACGGATGCTCGTGTATGCCGATGTTTCCAAGGATGCGGTGTTCGGGAAATCCTCGCGACAGTGCGCACCGCGCGACTCCTGCCGCGCCGCGGCCGCCTGGGTGATCGCCCGGCTTACCGCGACCAGGCTGCGCAGATTCAGCCAATCGTGCCAGCTCAGGTTGAATACGCGCGTCGTGTCGCCGACACCGGTCTGCTCGAGCTCAGCATCCAGCGCATCTAACTCGGCGAGCGCCTGCGCCAGCCCGCTCGCGTTGCGCAGGATGCCGACGCGCTGCCACATCGTGTCGAAGAGGCGCTCGCGCAGCGCCTCCAAATCGCCCGCGCGCGCGCCAAGGGGCCGCTCGCAGCGCGCGATCGCGGCATCGATCGCCGCGCCATCCGGCTGTCGGAACCGTTGATTGCGCACCCACGCGGCCATGCGGTCGCCGGCGACGGCGCCAAAGACGGTAGAGTTGGCGACACCGTTGCCGCCGAGCCGGTTCGCGCCATGCACCCCGCCCGAATCTTCGCCGGCGACGAATAGGCCCGGCAGGGCGGTCGTGCAGTCGGGGGCGAACTCGACGCCGCCCATCATGTAGTGCGCGGTCGGCACGACTTCGACAAGGCCGCCGGCGAGATCGAAGCCGCAATCCGCGCAGCGCTCGACCATGCCCTTGAATTCCCGGCGCACGCGTTCGGGGCCAAGGTGGCTCATGGAGATGTAGAGCCCACCGTGCGGCGTGATGTTCCCCTTGCGCATCTCGGTGAACATGGCGCGCGAGACGACGTCGCGCGTCGCGCGCTCGGCCTTGGGGTCATAGCTGGGCATGAAGCGCTCTTTGTTCCCGCCGAGAAGAAAACCTCCGGCGCCGCGCAAGCCTTCCTCGAGCACGGTGCCGGTCATGCGCGTATGCGGGCCCGCGAGCAGACCCGTCGGGTGGAACTGCACCATCTCCATGTCGCGCAGCGCGAGCCCGGCGCGCAGCGCCATCGCCAGGCCATCGCAGGTCTTGTCGCCAGAGGGCGTGTGGTAGCGATACATGGTCGGCCCGCCGCCCGTGGCGAGGAGCACCGCTCTGGCGCGCACGAAGACGTAGTCGCCCGTGCGCATGTCGATGAACAGCACGCCGGCGATGGCATCACCGGCCGGTGTCTTGATCAGCTCGACGGCACGGTGCTCTTCCAGGCGCTGGATGCGCCGCGCCCAGACCTGCTCGGCGAGCCGGTTCATGATCTCGATGCCGGTGAGGTCGCCCTTGTGCACCGTGCGATCGAAGCTCTGCCCGGCAAAGGCCTTCTGGTGCAGGGTGCCGTCGGGATTGCGGTCGAAAAAGCAGCCGAGCTCGTTCTCGAGCTCGTGCACGCGCTCGATCGCGAGCGTCACCAGCTTCCACGCGAGCTCCTGGTCGGGCAGCCATTTGCCGCCTTCGATGGTGTCCATGAAATGACGCTCGACCGAGTCTTCGGCGGCGAGCGCGACGTTGTAGCCGCCCTGGACCATGCGCGTGCAGCCGCATTTGCCGAGCAGGCCCTTCACCGCGACGGTAATGCCGAGCTCGGGCGCGGCCTTGTGCGCATGCAGGGCGGCGAAGAGCCCCGCGCCGCCCGCGCCCAGGATCAGGATGTCGCTGTCGCGGGTTTGTGGAACCATTGCAGGGCGAGCACCACGACCACCAGCGCGAAGCCCATGAGGTCGGCGGCGACGGTGGGGTAGACGAGCAGGAAGCCCGCAGCGATCAGCATCAGGCGCTCGTAGAGCGTTGTGCGCCGGAAGAGCCAGCCTTGCAGGCCCCCGGCGAGCGCGACGATGCCGACCGCCGCCGTGATGGTGACGAGTGCGATCGAGCCCCAGTTGGCATTGCCCAGTGTCTTGAGCGACCCGGTGAGCAAGAGGCCCGTGCCGCTCGGGTCGAGCACGAACATGAACGGCACGAGGAACGCGGGCGTCGTGTACTTCCAGCACTGCAGCGTCGTCTTGTACGGGTCGCCGCCCGTGATCGCGGCGGCGGCGAAGGGGGAAAGCGCAGTGGGCGGCGAGACTTCGGAGAGCACGGCGTAGTAGAAGATGAACATGTGCGCGGCGAAGTCCGGCACGCCGAGCTGGATCATCGCCGGCGCGGCGATCACCGCGCAGATGATGTAGCTCGCCGTCACCGGCACCGCGAGGCCGACGATCCACACGATGAGCGATGTATAGATCGCCGTCAGCAGGAGCGAGCCGCCGGCATATTGCAGGACGATGGAGCTGAACTTGAGGCCGAGGCCGGTGAGCGTGACGACGCCGACGATGATGCCGGCGCCCGCGCAGGTCGAGGCGACGTTCAGGACGCCGAGCGACCCGCCTTCCAGCGCCTTTACCAAGCCGGAGTTCCACAGCCCGCGGACGATCGGCGCGCGGCCGCGGAAGACGTCGTACGAGATGAGCGCGGTGTCCGCACGCAGGAAGCTCGTGACCGCCGAGACGACGGTCGCCCAGAAGACCGAGAGCACGGGGGAGAACCCCCAGAGCATGAAGACGACGATCGACACGAGCGAGAGGAAATGGAACCAGTACTTCTTGGTGAGCAGCCATGCGCTCTCGACGCGCTCGAAGGTGACGTCCTTCATGCCGAACTTGCGCACATCGATCTCCACCATCGCGAAGAGCGCGAGGTAGTAGAGGCAGGTCGGGATCGTCGCCATCAGGATGACGTCGAGGTACGAGATCTTCAGGAACTCGGCGATGAGGAACGCGGCCGCGCCGAGTACCGGCGGCGAGATGATCGCGCCGAGGCCGCCGGCGGCGAGCAGACCTCCGGCCTCGTTTTTGCCGTAGCCGACTTTCGCCAGCATCGGATAGGCGACCGAGCCAAGCGTGACGGTGGTCGCGACGCCGGAGCCCGAGGGGCCGCCGAGCAGGAAGGAGGCGAGCACCACCGTGCGGCCCGCGCCGGTCGGCCTGCCGCCCATCGCGGAGAAGGAGAAGTCGATATAGAACTTCCCGGCACCCGAGTGCTGCAGGAAGGCGCCGTAAATGGTGAACAAGATGATGAGCGAGGAAGAGACGTCCACCGCGACGCCGAAGATGCCTTCCAGCGTCATGTACATGTGTCCGACGAGCCGCGGGATCTCGTAGCCCTTATGGGTCCACGGCGGCGGCAGATAAGGCCCGAAGAAAGCGTAGAGCAAAAAGCCGATCGTGATCACGGGCATGATCCAGCCCGTCGAGCGCCGCATCGCTTCGAGCACCAGCGCAACCAGGATCACGCCGAAGACCACGTCCCAGTCGTTCGGCACGATCGAGCGGTCGAAGAAGTCGTCGCCCTGGCTGATGAGATAGGCGCACACCGCGACACCGAGGAGCGCCATCACCCAGTCCCACGGCATCACGCGATGGCGGAAGCGCCGTGCGATCGGGAAGATGAGGAAGGAAAGGAAAAGCACGAACGCCACGTGCGTCGCGCGCAGCACTTCGGTGCGCACGATGGCGTAGGAGGCGTACAGGTGGAAGAGCGACATCACCACCGCGACGGCGGTGATGAAGGCGGCCATCGCCCCGGTGAACCTGTTCTGTACGCCCTCCTCTTCCTCGATCAGCTCCTCGGCGCGCTTCAGTGCCTCTTCGCTGATCGCGGCGTCGGGCTGATGGATGCGGGCGACTTCTTCGCTCATCGTCCCCGAATCCCGGTTACTTGAGCTTGATGCCCTTCTCCGCGAAGTACTTCACCGCGCCCGGATGCCAGGGCACGGGCGACGCGCTGCTTTTCTGGTTCTCGAGCTTGATGTTCTCGGCTTCCTTGTGCGTGCGCACGAGCTCGTCCTTGTGGTCGAACACCGCTTTCACGATCGCATACGCGGTCTTGTCGTCCATGTTCTGGTGCGCCACCAGCAGGTTATTCACCGAGGCGATGCGGTTGTCCTTGTCCATGCCGTGATAGATGTCCTTCGGAATGACGTCCGCCACGTAGAGCTCGCCGTGCTTCTTGTTCATCGCCGGGACCAGGTCCGCATGGTCGATGAGCTTGAGCTTCACGCCCGGCGTGTTCGCGAGATCGGTCACCGCCGCGGTCGGCAGGCCACCCACCCAGAAGAAGGCGTCGATCTTGCGATCCTTGATCGCGTTCACCGATTCGGCGACGCCGAGGCGCTCGCGCCTCATGTCGCGGTCCTTGTCGAGCCCGGCCGCCTCGATCACGCGGAAGGCCATCACCTCGGTGGCGCTGCCGCCCGAGCCCGTGGAGACGCGCTTGCCCTTCAGGTCCTTCATCGTATTGATGCCCGCGCCCTCCACCGTCACGATATGCATGCGGTTCGGATACATGATGAGGAGCGTCCTCACCGGTACCGGCTTGCCCTTGAACTTGTCCTCGCCTTTGTAGGCATCGAGCGTCGCATCCGCCATCGTCATGCCCAGATATGGCTTGCCGGTGCCGATCAGCTGCAAGTTCGCGACCGAGCCGCCGGTTACCTCGGCGGTCGCCTGGATGCCCGGCACATATTTGGAGAGCACCGCGGCCATGCCGCCGCCGAGCGGGTAGTACACGCCTCCCGTGCCGCCGGTAGCGATGGAGATGTTCTGGGCGTGCGCCAGCGCTGCAAAAGCGAAAAGCGCCAGCCCGCGGATGATGAGCCGCATTCGTTTCCTCCTCCTGGTTTTAATGGCCGCCGATTTTAACGCCAAGCTTGCGCAGCGCCTGCTCGCGGCGTGTCCGCGCCGCCTTGTTCACCGCGGCATAGGTGCTGCCGCCGTGGCTGTCCATCGCCACCACCAGCGGCCCGAAGCCGCGCACGCGGAACTTCCACAGCGACTCGGGATTGAGGTCGTCCATGTCGACGTCCTCGATCGCCTCGACCCAGGTCGTCTCCAGCGCCGCCGTGCCGCCGATGATCGCGAGATACGCGCCACCGAGCTCGCGAAACGCCTGCGCTGAGCCCTCGCGCAGTCCGCCTTTGCCGATCACGAGCCGCACGCCGTACTGCTGCATCAGCGGCCGCGTGAAGCGCTCCATGCGATCGCTCGTCGTCGTGCCGATGCACACGGGCGCATAACCGGTCGGATGTTCGGCACTTCGCTCCACCTTGCGCACATTGGGGGCGGTGTGGATGACGGCGTGCCCGCGCAGATCGAAGTGCGTCTTGCGCCCGCGATCGAACATGTGGATCTGCGTGGCATCGCGCAGGCCGTAGAGCGTGCCGTTCAGCGTCACCGTGTCCTCGATGCGCAGCGCGCGCGCGAGCTCCTCG
>DASQIG010000044.1:0-2433 GCA_035631735.1 Burkholderiales bacterium
GGTGCACGAGCCCATCACGCAGGCGATCTGCGGGATGCCGGCCGCCGACAGGTTGGCGATGTTGTAGAAGATGCGGCCGAAGTGCTCGCGGTCGGGGAAGACGTTGTCCTGCTCCGGCAGGTAGCCGCCGCCGGAGTCCACGAGATAGATGCAGGGCAGCCGGTTCTGCGCCGCGATCTCCTGCGAGCGCAGGTGCTTCTTCACCGTCATCGGGTAATAGGTGCCGCCCTTGATCGTGGCGTCGTTGGCGACGATCACGCACTCGCGCCCCGACACGCGGCCGATGCCGCAGATGATGGAGGCGCTGTGCACGTCGCCGGAGTACATGCCCCACGCCGCGAGCTGGCCGATCTCGAGGAACGGTGACCCCGGATCGAGCAACGTCCGTACCCGCTCGCGCGGCAGCATCTTGCCGCGCGACGTGTGCTTGTCGCGCGCCGCCTGCTCGCCGCCGACGGTGACGGTCGCGACTTTCTGCTTCAGGTCATCGACCAGCCCCTTCATGCGCTCGGCGTTGGCACGGAACTCCGCCGAGCGGGTGTTGAGCTGGCTCTTGATCGCGCTCATGGCTCGGCGAGCGTGCGACCAATCACCATCCGCTGGATGTCGCTCGCGCCCTCGTAGATCTGCGTGACGCGCACGTCGCGCCAAAGGCGCTCGACCGGGAAATCGGTCACGTAGCCGTAGCCGCCGTGGATCTGGATGGCGTCCGAGCACACGCGCTCGGCCATCTCGGACGCGTAGAGCTTCGCCATCGAGGCTTCGCGGATGCAGGGCCTGCCTTCGTCGCGCAGCCGCGCCGCGTAGAGGTAGAGCTGGCGTGCCGCCTCGATCTGCGTCGCCATGTCGGCGAGGCGGAAACTGATCGCCTGGTGCTCGATCAGCGCCTGGCCCATGCTCTTGCGCTCGCGCGCATAGGCGACGGCGGCCTCGAGCGCGGTGCGCGCGACACCGGTCGACTGCGCCGCGACGTTGATGCGCCCCGATTCGAGATTCGCGAGCGCGATGCGATAGCCAACGCCTTCCTGCGCCAGCAGCTGATCGGCCGGCACCTTGCAGTTCTCGAGCGCGATCTGCGCGGTGTCGGAGGCGCGCTGGCCGAGCTTGTCCTCGATGCGCGCGACCACATAGCCGGGCGTCTTCGTCGGCACGAGGAAAGCGCTGATGCCTTTCTTTCCTGCGCCCTTGTCCGTCACGGCGAACACCACTGCGATGTCCGCGTTCTTGCCTGAAGTGATGAACTGCTTGACACCGTTCAGCACGTAATGCGCGCCTTGGCGCTCGGCGCGCGTGGTGATCGCTGCGGCGTCGGAGCCAACCTGCGGCTCGGTAAGCGCAAAGGCGCCGAGCATCTCGCCTTTGGCCAATGGCACCAGGTAGCGCCGCTTTTGCGCATCGTTCCCGTAGCCGTTGAGGATCCCGGCGACCAGGTTGTTGACCGCGAGGATGGTCGCGGTGGCGCAATCGCCCGCCGCGATCTCCTCGCAGGCGATCGCCATGGCGGTGTAATCGAGGCCAGCGCCACCCCACTGCTCCGGGATCGCGATGCCGTAGAGGCCCATCGCCGCGAGGCCCTTCAGCGCCTGGCGCGGGAATTCCTTGTCGCGGTCCCAGCGCGCCGTGTGCGGCGCGAGCTGCTCGCGCGCGTAGCGTCGCACCGCCTCGCGAATCTCGGCGTGCTCAGCCGGGCCGGACATAGGTCAGCGTGTGGTGGGTGAAGAGCCCGCCCTTCTTGCCGTGGCACTCCGCGACCCCGTAGATGCGCCGGCGCCCGAACTTGAGGATGCGGGCAGTGCAGTACACAGGCTCGCTCTTCGCGGGCGCGAGGAAGGCGGTGTTCAGCTCCGAGGTCAGCGCGTCGCCCTCGATGCCGAGCTTCGCCTTGATGGCGAGCCACATGGCGCAGTCGGCCGCGGCCATCAGCGCCGGACCGTTGATGATGCCGCCCGGGCGCTCGAGCGCGGCCCGATGCGGCAGCTCGAGCGTGCAGTGGCCCGCCTTCACGCTGACCACGCGGAAGCCATACGGCCGCAGGAAGCGCGACTTGTCCAGTAGAGCTTGCAGTTCGCGTTTCATCTACGGAAGCGCTGAGATAGTCTCCCCCGCGAAAGCGGGGGCCCAGTCTCTAAATCATGGGTTCCCGCTTGCGCGGGAACGACGACTCGCCACTCTTTCAAGGATCCTCTAAGCAAGTTCGATCGCCATCGCGGTCGCTTCGCCGCCGCCGATGCACAGGCTCGCCACGCCGCGATGCAGGCCGTACTTGCGCAGCGCGCCGATCAGCGTCACGAGGATGCGCGCGCCGGAGGCGCCGATCGGATGGCCGAGCGCGCACGCGCCGCCGTGCACGTTCACCTTGTCGTGCGGCAGCCCGTGCTCCTTCATCGCCGCCATCGTCACGACGGCGAACGCTTCGTTGATTTCGTAAAGATC
>DASQIG010000045.1:0-7297 GCA_035631735.1 Burkholderiales bacterium
CACGCGATGTGGCACAAGGTCGCGCCGCAGCTCGCGCGCGAATACACGGTGGTGTGCGCAGACCTGCGCGGCTACGGCGACTCGTCCAAGCCGCGCGGCGTGCCCGGGCATCTCAACTATTCCAAGCGCGCCATGGCGCTCGACATGGCGGAAGTCATGGAATCGCTCGGCTTCCTCGGTTTCCACGTCGTCGGCCACGACCGCGGCGCACGCGTCGGCCATCGGCTGGCGCGCGACTTCGGCAAGCGGGTGCGCACGCTCACGGTGCTCGATATCTCGCCGACGCTGAAGATGTACCAGAGCACCTCGCTGCCGTTCGCGAAGGCGTACTGGCACTGGTTTTTCCTCATCCAGGAAGCGCCGCTGCCCGAGCGGCTGCTCGCCGGGCACGTGCCCTGGTACATCCTGAAGCGCCTAGGACGTGGCCCGAGCCGGCTCAAGTACTTCGAGCGGCGCGCGATCGTCGAATACACGCGCGCGTTCCGCGACCCGCGCACGATCCACGCGACCTGCGAGGACTACCGCGCCGCCGCCACCATCGATCTGGTGCACGACAAGCAGGACGCGCGCAAGAAGCTGCGCATGCCGCTGCTCGCACTCTGGGGACGGCACGGCGTGATCGAGGCGCTGTTCGATTGCCTCGCCGACTGGCGCGAGGTGGCCGAAGACGTGCGCGGCAAGGCGCTTGACTGCGGCCACTTCATCGCAGAAGAGAAGCCGCGCGAGCTCACGGCCGAGTTGCGGCGCTTCCTCGCGCCGCGCACCTAACGCGCTAAGCGCGAGCCAAGGCTTGGTCGATATCCGCGATCAGGTCGTCGGCGCTCTCGATTCCCACCGAGAGCCGCACCAGATCGGGCGGACACAGGCTGCCGGGCCCCTCCACGCTGGCACGATGCTCGGCAAGGCTCTCGACCGAGCCGAGCGAGGTAGCCTGCCGGAAAACGCGCAGGGCGTTGGTGAATGCCCTCGCGGCGCCCTCGCCGTCGCGCAGCCGCAGCGACAGCATGCCCCCGAAGCCGCCCTTCATCTGGCGCGCCGCGACGTCATGGCCCGGATGCGTCCGCAGGCCCGGGTACAGCACGCGCGAGAGCTTGGGGTGGCGCTCGAACCGTTCCGCGATCGCCTGCGCCCCGGCGCACGCGGCCGCGACTCGCAGGTGCAGCGTGCGCATCCCGCGCAGCAGCAGCCACGACTCAAACGGTCCCAGGATCGCCCCGCCGGCGCCGCGCACGTAGCGGATGCGCTGCCACAGCGCGTCGTCGTTCGCCGTCGCCAACGCGCCCGCGACCACGTCGGAGTGTCCGTTCAGGTATTTCGTGGCCGAGTGCATCACGATCGCCGCGCCGTGCTCGATCGGGCGCGTGAGAAGCGGCGTCGCCGAGGTGGAATCGACGGCGACGATGCCGCCCACGCCGCGCGCGATCTCGGCTGCGGCGGCGATGTCGGTGATCTCCCAGGTAGGATTGGCGGGCGTCTCGATCCATACCACGCGCGGCCGCAATGCCCGCGCCTTGGCGGCCAGGTCATCGACCAAGGCGTTCTCGTAGAACTCCACCCGCAGTCCCCAGTGCGTGGCGAAGTCGAGCAGCCACTTACGCAGCGCCCAGTACATGCGCAGCGGCGCCAGCACGCCGTCGCCGGGAGCGAGCGCCTGGAAGAGCGCTGCCGCAGCAGCCTGCCCGGAGCCGAGCACCAAGGCCCCCGACGCGCCCTCGAGCGATGCGATCAGCGCTTCGGCTGCGTCGTAGCTCGGATTCTCCGCGCGCGAATAGATGCGCCCACCGGGATAGCCACCGTCGGTGCCACGCTCGTACGTGGTCGAGACGTGGATCGGCGGCGCGATCTCGCGGTAGGGCATAGCGATGCGGCCCATGCCCTGCGCGATCAGAGTCTCGCGCTTCGGCTTCGGATACTGCGAGCTCACGGCCTACCCGCCGACACAATCTGGTTCGCCATGGGACGATATTCTCCTTTGTGATCAGGCTTCTAATCTGCCGCTTGCAGCTGTAAGAAAAAACGTGTTTACTGAAGGCGTTAGAGCACGTTGCTAAGAAGGGTACTTAAGACCTCTGGAAATGCTCGGCAAGCCGGTCGCTAGACGCGGTCTTCGCAGTGCCGGCGGCAGTGCCCACCGCTTCCGCACCGCCTACGCAGCACGGCGGTCACCTCACTCGCACAACAACTTCAACAAGCTGGAGGTAACGCGCTTTGCTAAAGCCCTATGATGTCGAGCAGCCCGCAGCTGATGCCTCGTTTTCCGCCGCCGTGAAGTCGCCGCGAGCGCCGCGCAAACCCAAAGTGAAGAAGCTCTTCGTGCTCGACACCAACGTGTTGATGCACGATCCGACGAGCCTGTTCCGCTTCGACGAGCACGACATCTACATGCCGATCGCGACACTCGAGGAGCTCGACCAGCACAAGCGCGGGCTCTCGGACGTCTCGCGCAACGCGCGCCAGGCGAGCCGCTTCCTGGATGAAATTGTCTCCAGCGCCGTGGCCGACATCAAGGCGGGGCTGGTGCTCAGGACGCGCGACGGGCAGAACGCCAAGGGGCGCCTCTTCCTGCAGACCGAGGCGATGAACGGCGAGCTGCCGACCACGCTCGCCTCCGGCAAGACCGACAACCAGATCCTCTCGGTGGTGCGCTCCCTGCAGGAACGCCATGCGGATCGCCAGGTCGTGCTGGTGTCCAAAGACATCAACATGCGCATCAAGGCGCGCGCGATCGGGCTCGCCGCAGAGGACTACTACAACGACAAGGTGCTGGAAGATGCCGATCTCCTCTACACCGGCATCAGGCGGCTGCCGAAGGACTTCTGGGACACGCATGGCCGCGACATCGAGTCGTGGAAGAAGGAAGGTCACACCTACTACCGCGTGCGCGGTCCGCTCGTCTCCAAGCTCCGCGTCAACGAATTCGTCTACGACGAGACCGGCGAGAAACCGCTCTACGCGCTGGTGAAGGAGACCTCGGGACGCGTGGCCGTGATCGAGACGCTGCGCGATTACACGCACGCGAAGAACGCGGTGTGGGGCATCACCGCGCGCAACCGCGAGCAGAACTTCGCGCTGAACCTGCTGATGAACCCGGCGATCGACTTCATCACGCTGCTCGGGCAGGCCGGCACCGGCAAGACGCTGCTGGCGCTGGCCGCCGGGCTCACGCAAGTGCTGGATGAAAAGCGCTACTCCGAGATCATCATGACGCGCGTTACCGTGCCGCTCGGCGAGGACATCGGCTTCCTGCCCGGCACCGAGGAAGAGAAGATGACGCCGTGGATGGGCGCGCTGGAAGACAACCTCGACGTGCTGAACGCCACCGACGAGTCGGGCGGCGAGTGGGGCCGCGCCGCCACCCGCGACCTGGTGCGCTCGCGCATCAAGGTGAAGTCGCTCAACTTCATGCGCGGCCGCACCTTCGTCAACAAGTGGCTGATCATCGACGAGGCCCAGAACCTCACGCCGAAGCAGATGAAGACGCTGGTGACGCGCGCCGGCCCGGGCACCAAGGTGGTGTGCCTCGGCAACATCGCGCAGATCGACACGCCCTACCTCACCGAGGGCTCCTCGGGCCTGACCTACGTCGTCGATCGCATGAAGGACTGGACGCACGCCGGGCACATCACGCTCGCGCGCGGCGAGCGCTCGCGCCTCGCCGACCACGCCGCCGACGTGCTGTAGAAATCGGGGTCAGAGCCTTACTCTTTTCGGGCCCTGACCCGGTTCGCCGATTCAGGAATAAGAAAGCCTCGGCGGTGTTTCGCCAACTTAACAGGCGTTTCTGCTAAATTCCGCCGCTCTTATCGCCTTCCGTGGGATACCCATGACGTCACCTGCTCGCGCTCTCGCGCTTTTCTTGCTTGTTGTCCTGCCGTTCGCCGCCGCGGCGCAGAAGTTCGAACCCCAGGTCGGCCAGGCCGGCAAGGACGTGATCTGGGTGCCCACGCCGCAGGAAGTGGTCGAGCGCATGCTGACCATGGCGCAGGTGACGCCGAACGATTTCGTCGTCGACCTCGGCTCGGGCGACGGCCGCACCGTGATCATGGCGGCGAAGAAATTCGGCGCGCAGGCGCTCGGCGTCGAATACAACCCGGACATGGTGAAGCTGTCGCAGGAGAATGCGCAGAAGGCGGGCGTCTTCGATCGCGCGCAGTTCCGCCGCGCCGACATCTTCGCCACGGATTTTTCCCAGGCGACCGTCATCACGCTCTACCTGCTGCCCGCGCTCAATATGAAGCTCAGGCCGACGATCCTGGCGATGAAACCCGGCACGCGCGTCGCCTCCCACTCCTTCACCATGGAGGACTGGGAAGCCGATGAGATCTCCACGCTCGATGGCCGGCGCGCCTACTTCTGGATCGTGCCGGCGAACGTGATGGGCACCTGGAGCCTCGACACCGGCGGCCAGAAGGTCGACCTCTCGCTCGAGCAGACCTTTCAGAAGATCAACGGCACGGTAGCGCTCGGCGGAATGCAGGCCGGCCTGCGCGAGGCGCGCATGCGCGGCCCGCACATCAGCTTCGCCTACGTCGACCAGGCGGGCGTGCGGCGCGACTTCGCCGGCGAGGTGAACGGCCGCCAGATGCAGGGCAGCTTCCGCGACGACAAGGGGCAGGACGGGCGCTGGAGCGCCACCAAGAAATAGCTCTGCGAAGCTCTGCAGGGTCGCGCGTCACTGCAGGTAGCGGCTGATATCCGGCGTCGCGACCGAGCGCTCGAGATAGCCGAAAGTGCCCTGCTCCTTAACCTCGCGCGCGGCTTCGAGCAATCCGGTCATGGCGGCGCGCCACAGCGAGGTCGCGAGGCTGATGCGGCGCACGCCCGCCGCCTCGAGCTCGGCCACGCTGAACGATTTGCCCCGGATCCCGGCCATGAAGTTGACCGGCTTCGTGACCGAGCGGCATACGCGGCGCACGGCATCGAGGTCGGGCAGCCCCGGCGCGAACAGCACATCCGCGCCCGCACGCTCGTAGGCTTGGAGCCGCCGTATGGTGTCGTCAAGGTCGGGCCTGCCGCGCAGGAAGTTCTCGGCGCGCGCCGTGAGCGTGAACGGAAACGGCAACTCGCGCGCCGCGCGCACTGCGGCCTCGATGCGCGCGACCGCTACGTCGAGCTCGTAGAGCGGACGCTCCTTGCCACCCGTAGCGTCCTCGATCGAGCAGCCGGCGAGGCCTGCTTCGGCGCCCAGGCGCACGGTCTCGGCGACCTCCGCCGGCGCGTCGCCGTAGCCGTTCTCGAAATCGGCCGACACTGGCAACTCGGTCGCGGCGACGATCATGCGCACCTGCGCGAGCGCTTCGTCGCGGCTGATCTGGCCGTCGCGCCGGCCGAGCACCCCGGCGGCCGCGCCGCTCGACGTGGCGAGCGCCTGGAAGCCGAGGCCGGCGAGCAGGCGAGCCGAGCCGCCGTCCCAGGGGTTCGGGATGACGAACGCGCCCGGCCCGGCGTGCAGGCAGCGAAAACGCTCGGCCTTGTCGTGCTGGTTCAGCGTCGAGCTCCCCGCGGCGCTCTTTGCCGCTCCACTCAGTCGGCCCGGATGTTGTTCTCCCGCACCACCTTGCCCCAGCGCTCGATCTGCTGCTCGATCCATTTTCGCGTCGCCTCGGGGCTGAGCGCCACCACCTCCATGCCGAGCGTCTCAGTGAGCGTCTTGTGGACGTCCGGCAGCTTGATCACCTTGACGAGCTCCGCGTGCAGCTTGTCGACGATCGGGCGCGGCGTGCGCGCGGGGGCGAGGATGCCCCACCATGCATGCGCCACGACGGCAATGCCCTGCTCGCTGAGCGTCGGCACCTCTGGCATGGTGGGCGAGCGCTTCTCGCCGGTGAGCGCGAGCGCTCGCATCTTGCCGTTGCGCACGTGCTGCGCCTGCGCCGCGGTCGAAGCCATGGCGAGCTCGACCTGCCCGCCCATGAGGTCGGTGCTGAGCGGCCCGCCGCCCTTGTAGGGCACGGGTACGATTTGCACGCCGGCCGCCTGGTTGAGCACGACGGTGGTGAGGTGCGCGAGCGAGCCGTTGCCGACGTTGCCCATGGTGATCGTGTCCGGCTTCGCCTTTGCCGCCGCGAGCACATCGCCGAAGGTCTTGTACGGCTTCATCATGCCGGTTGTGATTACCATCGGCGCGGTCCCGACGATCATCACTGGCGCAAAGTCCTTCACCGGGTCGAACTGCACGCCGGGGTTGAGCGCCTTGTGCACGGCGTGCGTGTCGAAGACGAACACCCATGTGTAGCCATCCGGCGCGCTCTTGGCGACGTAATCCGTGCCGATCACGCCGGAGGCGCCGGTGCGGTTCTCGACGATGAACTGCTGGTGCAGCGACTCGCTGAGCTTCGCCGCGAAGATGCGCGCCAGCGGGTCGACCGAGCCGCCCGGCGGATAGGGCGAGACGAACTTGACGACCTTGGTGGGCCAGTCCTGCGCCGCCGCCGGCAGTGCCAGGCAGGCGAGCGCGAGCAGCCTAAAAAGCCACATGGCGTGCTCCCTTGAGCTTGAGCAGGTCGCGCGCCTCATTCGGCGCGGCTACCGCGAGCCCGAGCTCCTCGAGGAGGCGCCGCGCCTTCGACACCTGCTCGGCATTCGATTTCGCGAGCTGCCCGCGACCGAGCCACAGGCTGTCTTCCAGCCCGACGCGCACGTTGCCGCCCATCACCGCGCTCATCGCCGCGATGAACATCTGGTTGCGCCCGGCGCCGAGCACCGACCAGTGATACGCATCGCCGAACAGGCGATCGGCGGTGCGCTTCATGTGGAGCACATCCTCCGGGTGCGGGCCGATGCCGCCGCGGATGCCGAACACCGACTGGATGAAAAGCGGCGGCTTGAGCAGCCGCCGGTCGACGAAGTGCGCGGCGACGTAGAGGTGGCCGATGTCGTAGCACTCGATCTCGAAGCGCGTGTCGTTCTCGGCGCAGGACTCGAGGATGTACGCAATGTCTCTGAACGTGTTCTTGAAGATCCGGTCATCCGATCCGGCGAGGTAGGGCTTCTCCCAGTCGTACCTGAACTCCTTGTAACGCCCGAGCATCTCGTAGAGGCCGAAGTTCATCGAGCCCATGTTGAGCGATGCGACCTCGGGCTTCAGCCGCAGCGTCGGCTGCAGCCGCTCCTCGATCGACATGGTCGGCGCGCCGCCGGTGGTGAAGTTGATGACGACGTCGCTCTCGGCCTTGATCCTGCGCGCGAACTGCCGGAACAGCTCTGGGTCTTGCGTCGGGCGCCCGTCCTTCGGATCGCGCGCGTGCAGGTGAACGATCGAGGCGCCGGCGCGGGCCGCGCCGAGCGCGGCCTCGGC
>DASQIG010000046.1:0-5285 GCA_035631735.1 Burkholderiales bacterium
GCGCGAGCTCTTGACCACGAAGCCCGGCGCCGACAGATCGTTCACATAGTTCTTTCTCCAGACGAGCTTCCCGGTGAAGCGATCCAGTTTCGTCAGGAAGCCGGACATGTCATTGAAGTAGAGATACCGGCCGTCGACGGCCGGAGTGGACGAGATGCTGCCCTGGGCACTGCTTGTCGTTCCGGTGTCGGGTGTTGTCTGGTAGACCCACCTGACCGTGAGCTGACCCACGGTCTCTTCGTTGATCGGCCCGCCCTGGAAACTGCGGGTATTGAAATCAATTCCCTGCGCGAACGCCGGAACCTGTACCGTCAACAGCAGCGTGGCGAAACCCAGCCAGCGAAAACTGAACATGCAATGCCTCCCCAGGTCATGTCAAAGCGGGGAAATGCTCCCACCAAGATCAGACGTCCGCAAGCAAGAGCGAACACTCGACTCTGACACCGTGCGTCAGAGGCGAAGCTGGCGAGCGAAGCCGGCTTGTGAAGATTCCGCCGCATGCGCCTGTTACGGCTCATGGTTGATGCGCGCTGCGGCGGAACGCGGCGCCGCAATAATCTCCAAGCAGCGCCGGCGCCCGCGGAATAAGGTGGGTCCATAGCCAGCATCCGCAAAGAGACCATCGTCGATGCATCCGCGGACGAAGCGTGGGACGCGATCCGGGACGTCGGCGAGGTGCACCGGCGCGTGGTCGCGGGCTTCGTGCAGGACTGCCGCATGGACGACGCGGCGCGGCGCCTCGCGTGGTCGGCGAGGAGCGAGCGCCTGCAGCATCACAATGCTTCTCTCCAGGTGTTTGAAGAGGCGCCCGGACGCTGCAGGGTCGTATGGATCGCGGACCTGCTGCCGCACGCGGCGGCCGCCGTCGTCGGCGCGATGATGGAGGAAGGCGTCGCTGCCATGAGGAAAACGCTGGCCGCGCATTCCAGAGCCGCATAGCAGGATCGCGAGTACAGTCGTGGCGTGCAGGCCACGACGCTCTACGAAGGCGCATCGCTCTCGGTTTACAGCTACCGCTGCAGCGCCGGCCCGGCGGACCGGCCGTTTGCCGAGATGCACCTGCGGCACTCGCTCTCCTACGTGCGCCGCGGCAGCTTCGGCTGCCGCACGCTCGGCGCGCAGCACGAGCTCGCGGCGGGCGCGGTGCTGATCGGACGCCCGGGCCGGGAGTACACGGCGACGCACGAGCATCACGGCTGCGGCGACGAGTGCCTGTCGGTCGAGCTCGCGCCGGAGCTTGCCGACGCTCTGGCCGCAAGCACGGCATGGGACAGGGCGTGCGTGCCGCCGCTGCCGGAGCTGATGGTGGTCGGCGAGCTCGCGCAGGCCGCGGCCGAAGGCCGCAGCGGCGTCGGCGTCGAGGAGGCGGCGCTCGCTTTCGCGGCGAAATTCGCCGGCCGGGTGGGACCGGGAGCCGCGCCGGCGAGGATCAACGGCGCGGCGCGGCGCCGCGCGGTGCAGGCGGCGCTGTGGCTCGAGGCGCACGCCGCGGAGCCCGTCGGCCTCGAGCATGCGGCACGCGAGGCGGGGCTCTCGCCGTTTCACTTCCTGCGCGTCTTCGCGCGCGTGCTGGGCGTCACGCCGCATCAATACGTGCTGCGGCTTCGCCTGCGCGAGGCTGCGCGCCTGTTGCTGGATGCGTCGCGCTCGATCACCGACATCGCGCTCGACTGCGGCTTCGCCGATCTCTCGAATTTCGTGCGCACCTTCCGGCGCGCCGCGGGCGTGTCGCCGCGCGAATTCCGGCGAGCGGCTCGCCGTGCGGCGCGGAGCGGGCGCAAAATTCTCCAAGAACGCGTCGCCGCGCTCGCCTAGCCTTCCTTGGTCCACCACGAAAGGAGGCTTCATGTTCGATCACATCGGATTGCGGGTGAAGGATCTCGAGGCGGCCGCGCGCCTCTATGCGGCGATGCTGGCGCCGCTCGGCCACGTGCCGGGCGCGCGCGACGCGACGTATGCGGGATTCGGGCCGAAGGACAAGCCGGCGCTGTGGCTGCACGCGGACCCGGGCGGCGGCGGCAGCCACGTGGCATTGCAAGCGCCCGACTGCGCGGCGGTCGACCGGTTCTACGACGAGGGGCGCAGGGCGGGCGCGAAGGACAACGGCAAACCGGGCCTGCGCGCCGACTACGGCCCGACTTACTACGCCGCGTTCCTCGTCGATTTGGACGGCAACAACGTCGAAGCGGTGTGCATGCGCCCCAGCCCTCGGCGATGACGGCCAAGCGGGCTTGACGAACGACAATTCGCAGCGGCGTGCCGCCGTGGTACATTTCGCCCCGCAGGATCTCAAGCAGTGAACGTCCGACCCTTCTGACAGCGCAAAGCGCGCTCCCCCCCAGCCGGCAGTCGATTCCCTCCCTTGAACATCGTGCCCGACGCGCGCTCGGACAGCCGCGCACAATCTGAGTAGAGGTTAGTACATGGCTACAGGTACCGTGAAGTGGTTCAACGACTCCAAGGGCTTCGGTTTCATCACGCCGGACGGCGGCGGCAAGGATCTCTTCGCGCATCACAGCGCGATCCAGGGCTCGGGCCACCGCACGCTGAAAGAGGGCCAGAAGGTCTCCTTCGACGTGACACAGGGACAGAAAGGCCCGGCCGCAGCGAACATCAAGCCGCTGTAGCCGGCCAGCGCCGGCGATGAAGGTGCAGAAGGACGCGGTGGTGTCGTTGCGCGTCGAGGTCGCCGACGACACCGGCTGGCGCGCGGCCGCGCAGGACTTCGAATATCTGCACGGCCACGGCAATCTCTTCCCCAAGCTCGAGACGGCGCTCGCCGGCCTCGAGCCGGGCGCCAGCGCGGACGTCAGGCTCGCGCCGGCGGACGGCTTCGGCGAGCGCGACCCGGCGCTCGTGCTGCGCGAGCGGCGCGACCGGCTGCCGCCCGGCATTGCGATCGGGTCCGAGCTGCGCACCCGTGCCGGCGAGGAGGACGAGGACGCGCCGACGGTGTTTCGCGTCACCGAGCTCTCGGATGCCGAGGCGACGCTCGACGCGAATCACCCGCTCGCGGGCCGCACGGTGCAGATGCGCTGCGCCGTGCTGGAGGTGCGCGCGGCGACCGCGGAAGAGATCGCGCACGGCCACGTGCACACCGCCGGGCACTCGCACTAGCCGCAGGGCGTGCGGATTTGCCCTGCGCGCCGGAACGGAGTATTAGACGGTGAATCCCGGGTCGCAACGAGAGGGGCGGGCGATGGCACGCGAGGCAAAAGGCAAGGCGAAAAAGCAGCTGCGGCTGCGCAAGAAGCTCGAGAAGAAGCAGCGCAAGCTCGAGAAGCAGCTGGCGAAGATCCTCCGCAAGCTGGAGAAGCTCGCGCCGAAGCCCGCGACGCGCAAGCGCAAGGCCGCCGCCCCTGCGAGGCCGGCGCCGTCGCAGAGCCCGCTCGAGGGCGCGGCAGGCGCCGCGTTGGATTCCGGCGGCGACGGCACGTCCGATTCCTAGGTAGTTTCGCACCCGCTGTCGCAAAAGCTGCGATAGGTGGCTCGCGCCGCCGGGCGCAAAATCGCGCATGAGCCCCGATGTGCGGATCATCATCATCGGCGGCGGCCTGTCGGGCCTCTCCGCGGCGCTGCATCTCACGCGCGCGGGCATCGAGGACCTCTTCGTGCTCGAGGCGGAGCAGATCGGGCTCGGCGGCAACCGCTACCTGCCCGGCACGCCCGGGCCGGTGTTCCCCGATTACACGAAGATGGTGCTGACGCCGGACGACCGCGGCTACACCTACCTCTCGCGGCGCTTCAACCGCCAGGTGGCCCTCAACCTCCTGCGCATCAAGCGCACCGGCGTCCAGCTGCAGATCGGCCTCGCGCGCGAGTTCGACCCCGATCTCGTGCGCCAGTACGGCACGCTGATCGTCGGCGAGCCCGACGACGAGCGGCGGCTGCGCGAGGAGCACCGCGTGATGCGCGACCTCGGCATCGAGGCGGACTTCGAGGGCTGGAACGCCGCGCGCATCGAGGCGCTCTACGGCACGGCGAGCGGCAAGTACGTGCGGGGCCTGTTCATCGCCGGCGACGCGATCGTCGACTCGACGCGCTACGTGCAGGCGATCGCGCGCGCGCTCGGCGAGACTCGCTACCGCGAGCACTCGCGCGTTCTCCGCCTGCGCGAGGAGGCGGGCGTGGTGTTCGCCGAGCTCGAGGGTGGCGATTCGCTCAGCGCGGCGCATGCGGTGATCGCCACCAACGGCTTCATCATCGACCTCGACCCGAACCTGAAGGGCCGCATGCGCTCGTACTGGACCTTCCTCGCCGCTTACGACGACGAGGGCGACAACACGCCGAACGCTTACTACTTCGACCCGCACGCGCACTACTGGTCGCGCCAGGACGCGAAGCTGATCGTCGGCGGCGAGGACACGCCGGTGCTCGGCGACAACTTCAGGGCGCCGCCCGACCTCGAGCGCTCGGTCGCGCGCCTTGCGCACTGGTGCGGCGACACCTTCCCGCGCCTCGCGGGCCGCCGGCCGCGCGCGCTGCACTACAGCGTGTTCGGCGAGACGCGCGACAACCTGCCGATCCTCGGCCGCTTCTCCGCCGAGAGCCGCGTCTGGTACGCCGTGGGCGACAACGGCGACGGCCAGAGCACGCTCTCGTGCATCACCTACCTGCTGCCGCGCGCCATGGGCTTCGCCAAGCCGAGCGCCGAGGAGGAGGCGCTGATCGCCTTCCTCTCGCCAGGGCGCGAAAGCCTGCGTGAGCCGGCCGCGAAGCCGCCCGTGCCCGCCGAGGCGCTCGTCGCGCCCTAGCGGCGGCGGCTTGCGCGCGGCCGCGAGCGGCGGCGGCGATCAGGCCGCATCTTGCGTGTCGCGCTGCGGTGCTGGCGCCGATCTTCCTGTTTCAGCGCCCGCGCCTTTGCCACGGATGCGGTGATCTGCGACCAGTTGCCGTTCTTGAAGACGAGCTGGTAGCCGCCGGCGAGGATCTGGAAGGGCTTGCTGACCTTCCCCTGGTAGTCGAACTTCGTCGAGTTGGGCTTGCGGAAGATCTCGAAGTACGACGGGAAGACGAAGTCCGTCATCTTGAAGCCGTTGACGTTGAAGGCCAGCGCGTCCGCTTCGACGGGGTCGGCGGCCTCGTAGGCGTAGGCGGCCTTGGGGTCCGGCCCGGTCGTCAGCATGTTGATCGCCGGATCGACCAGCATCTCGACGAGCTCGTGCGACGTGGCCACGGTGAGGGAGGCGCCGTCGTCGGCGATGGTCTTGACGAACACCTTCGACAGCGGGAAGCCGTCGGGCGTGAGCTCGTGGTAGGCGAGCGCGTTCGCCTGGTCGGCGGTG
>DASQIG010000047.1:0-10392 GCA_035631735.1 Burkholderiales bacterium
TAATGGAGTTCAACCTTAGCGCGTTCGCGTCCCAACCCCGCGTCAAGTGCGCGACCTGCGGCAGGGAACTCTCTCGCCGCAGGGCGGCGGTGGTCGAGACGCAGAACCGCACCGCCTATTTCTGCAATCAAGGCTGCTACGAAAAGTGGCGCGAGCGGCAGCCTCAGGCCGGCGCTGCCGGCGCGAATTCGTCGAAAGCGCGCAAGGCTTCCCCGCCATAGACGACGGCCGGCCCGCCGCCCATATAGATCGCGAGCGCGATCGTCTCGGCCACCTCCTGGCGTGTCGCTCCCGCCTTGACGGCGCTGCGCATGTGGATGGCGATGCAGCCGTGGCAACGCATCGCGATGCCGATCGCCACCGCCATCAACTCCTTGGTTTTCGTGTCGAGCGCTTTCGTGGCCGTCGCGGCCATCGCGAGCGCGCCGAACGCTTTGGCGGCGTCGGGCGCCGCCTCGCGCAGCAGCGCAAGGTCCGCGCGTACCCGGTCGGCGGTCCCGGTGAAAGGCTTATCCATGAGCGGCCACGCGCTCGGGCAGCGCGGCCTCGGCGGCGAACATCGCGTCGCACAGCCGCTCGAGCATCGGCACGCCGCGCACCTCGGTCTCGAAGAGCGGCACGATCGCGCGCACCGCGCCGTCGAACTCTCGCCAGATGGTCTGCATGTGCTCCTGCTGCATGGCGACGCGGTTCTTCACGAACTCGGCGGCGTCGCCGCCGACCGCCTTCGGGTCGATCACCATGTTGACGAGCACGCCGCCCACCGGAATGCCGAAATCCTTGAACCACTGGATGAAGCGCGTGACGACGGCGATCGGCAGCGCCTCGGGCAGCGTCACGAAAAAGAACGCCGTGAGCCTGGGATCGGTGAGCAGCACACGCGCGTGCTCCATGCGGTCGCGGAAGGAGACGAGGTAATCCATCAGCGGATCCGCCTCCTTCTTCTTGGTGAAGGAGAGCAGCTCGCGCAGCGTGCGCGCTTCCTCGCGGCTCTTCATCATCTTGTTGACCCACAACGCGTACACCTTCGACATGCCGAGCAGGCGCCGCGCGTTAGCGGTGGGCGCGGTGTCGAACACGTAGACGTCGTACTCGTTCTTGAACATGAGGTCGATCATGTTCTCGAACATCGCCGATTCTTCGAACGCCGGGTTCATGGTCGCGGTCTCGACGAACTCGTCGGCCTTGGTGGTGATGTCGGCGAACTTGAGGAACCAGCGGATCTTCTCGCGGATCTGCAGCTTGCTGCGCTCAATCGTTTCTTTGGTCTCGATCTCGTAGGCCCAGAGGTTCGGCACGCCGGCGACCGCGGCGTGCTTGCCGAGCACGTCCTGGCCCAGCAGGGTGGTCAGGCTGTGAACGGGGTTGGTGGAGGCGAGCAGCACGCGCTTGCCCTGCCGCGCGAGCCCGATCGCGGCGGCTGCGGCGAACACGGTCTTGCCCACGCCACCCTTGCCGCCGAAGAAGAGGTATTTCTGCGCCGGGTGCGCGGCAAGGTACTGGCGCATCGACTTGGTGATTGCGTTCATGGCTAGGCGAACATGATGCTGGCGAGCTTCTCGATCATCGGTAGCCCGGTGACGTCGCGCTCCATCTCCGGCGCCCGCGCCAGCACCTGCTCGCCGAAGGACGCGCGCAGGCCGTCGAGGTGCTGGTCCTGCATCGCGATGCGGTGGCGTAGGTACTCGGGGATGTTCTGGCCGAGGAGCTCGTGCGGAATGACCCGGTTGACCACGTAACCCGAGAGGGGCACGTCGAACTGCGCGAACAGCTTGGCCGCCTTCTGCGTGTCGTTGATGACGCCGGCCTCGGGGATCAGCACGAAGAAGAAGGCGGTCTTCGCCTTGTCGGTGAGGATGCCGGCCGAGGTGTTGATGCGGCCCTTGATGTAGAGCAGCTCCTGCAGGATCTGGTCCTGCTCGGTCTGCTTCTCGTGCTTCAGCCGGCTCACCATCTCCTCGTACTCGCGCATGTCCTCGCGCAGCTTGGTTACCTTGTTGATCCACTCGTCGTACACCTTGGCCATCGACAGGTAGTAGAGCGCGTGGCCGAGCGGCACCAGGTCGTAGATGTAATAGTCGTAGTCGCCCTTCATGACCACGTCCACCACCGCGTCGAACATCGCGCTTTCTTCCATCGCCGGCTCGGCGCTCGCCGCCTGGATGTAGTTCTCGATCTCCTCGGGCACAGCAGGCATGCCGTACAGGTCGAGAATCTTCTGGCGGATCTCCTGCTGGTAGGCCTTGATGTGCCTGTCGGCGTCGATCTCCTGGGCCCAGAGGTTCTCCATGATCTTCACCGGCCCCTTGCCGAAGATGTCCTGCTTGAAGATGTCGGTGAGCGACGCCTGAGGGTCGACCGAGAACACCAGCACCTTCTTGCCGTGGCTCGCGAGCCAGTACGCCGCCGCCGCGGAAAAGGTGGTCTTGCCCACCCCGCCGCCCCCGCCGAACATGATGTAGCGGCGGTCGGGGTGCTGCAGAAAGACATCCTTGAGAGGCATTGCCGTTTCTCCCAGGTTCGCCCTTCTGCGCATTGTCGGCCGCAGGCGCCGCGCTGGCTTGACCTGCGTCAAAGGTCTGAAAAAGTCGTCCTCGCGAAGCCGGGGACGACCATTCAACGCTTCTTCAGCGCTTTTTCAGAGTTCCTCTGGCGAAGTCGAAGCGGTCCAGGTTCATCACCTTCGCCCACGCCGCCACGAAGTCCTCCACGAACTTCTCCTTCGCGTCCTCGCTCGCATAGACCTCGGCGAGGGCCCGCAGCTGCGAGTTCGAGCCGAAGACGAGATCGACGCGCGTGCCGGTCCACTTGACCTTGCCGGTCTTGCGGTCGCGCCCCTCGAACACGTCCTTCGCGTCCGAGACTGGCTTCCACTGCGTGCGCATGTCGAGCAGGTTGACGAAGAAGTCGTTGGAGAGCGTCTCCGGCTTCGAGGTGAACACCCCTTGCTTCGCGCCACCGACGTTGGTCCCCAGCACGCGAAGGCCGCCGACGAGGACGGTCATCTCAGGCGCCGTGAGCGTCAGGAGCTGCGCCCTGTCGAGGAGTAGCTGCTCGGCGGAGACCGGGTAGTTGCCTTTCAGGTAGTTGCGAAAGCCGTCGGCGATCGGCTCGAACACCGCGAAGGACTCGACGTCCGTCTGCTCCTGCCTCGCGTCCATGCGTCCGGGCTTGAAGGGCACCGTCACGGAGACGCCGGCCTTGCTTGCGGCCTGCTCGACGCCCGCGCAGCCCGCGAGCACGATCAGGTCGGCCAGCGAGACTTTCTTGCCGCCCTTGGCTTTCTGGTTGAAGTCGGCCCGGATGCCCTCGAGGACTTTCAGCACTCTTGCGAGCTGCGCCGGCTGGTTCGCATCCCAGTCCTTCTGCGGCGCGAGCCGGATGCGCGCGCCGTTGGCGCCGCCGCGCTTGTCGGAGCCGCGGAACGTGGAAGCCGACGCCCAGGCCGTCGAAACGAGCTGCGCCACCGACAGCTTCGAGGCGAGAATCTGCTTCTTGAGGTCGGCGATCTCTTTGTCGCCGATCAACTTGTGGTTGACCTTGGGGATCGGGTCCTGCCAGATCAGCTCTTCCTTGGGCACTTCCGGTCCCAGGTAGCGGGCGCGCGGGCCCATGTCGCGGTGCGTCAGCTTGAACCAGGCGCGCGCGAAGGCATCGGCGAAGGCCTGCGGGTCGTCGAGGAACCTGCGCGAGATCTTGCCGAATTCCGGATCGAAGCGCAGCGTCAGGTCCGTGGTCAGCATGGTCGGCTTGTGCTTTTTCGACGGGTCGTGCGCGTCTGGAATGATCTCCGGCGCGTTCTTCGCCACCCATTGCTTGGCGCCGGCCGGTGACTTGGTGAGCTCCCATTCGTACTTGAACAGGTTCTCGAAGAAGTTGTTGCTCCACAGTGCCGGAGTCTTGGTCCACGTCACTTCTATGCCGCTCGAAATCGTGTCGCCGCCGTGCCCCTTGCCGTAGTTGCTTATCCAGCCCAGGCCCTGCGTTTGCAGCGGCGCGGCTTCCGGTTCGGGACCCTTGTGCGATTCCGCGGCGGCGCCATGCGCCTTGCCGAAGGTGTGGCCGCCGGCGATGAGGGCGACGGTCTCCTCGTCGTTCATCGCCATGCGGCCGAAGGTGGCGCGGATGTCCTTGGCGGCGGCCATGTAGTCGCCGCTTGCGTTCGGGCCTTCCGGGTTGACGTAGATGAGGCCCATGTGAGTGGCGCCGAACGGCCCCAGGTCCCGATCGCCGCTGAAGCGCTTGTCGGCGCCCAGCCAGGCGATCTCCTCGCCCCAGTTCACGTCCTCGTCGGGCTCCCACACGTCGGCACGACCGCCGCCGAAGCCGAAGGTCCTGAAGCCCATCGACTCCAGCGCCACGTTGCCGGCGAGGATGATCAGGTCGGCCCAGGAAATCTTCCTGCCGTACTTCTGCTTGATCGGCCAGAGCAGGCGCCGTGCCTTGTCGAGGTTGACGTTGTCGGGCCAGCTGTCGAGGGGCGCGAAGCGCTGCTGGCCCCGGCCGCCACCGCCGCGGCCGTCGGTAACGCGGTAGGTCCCGGCGCTGTGCCAGGCCATGCGGATGAAGAACGGGCCATAGTGGCCGAAGTCCGCCGGCCACCAGTCCTGCGAGTCGATCATCAGCTTGACCAGGTCCTTCTTGAGCGCCTTGTAGTCGAGGCTCTTGAATTCCTTCGCATAGTTGAAGCCCTTACCCATCGGGTCGGACTTCGCGGAATGCTGGTGCAGCAGCTCCAGGCGCAGCTGCCTCGGCCACCAGTCGCGGTTGGTCCGGCCGACGCCGGCGACGTGGGTGAACGGGCACTTGCCTATGCTCTTGTCATCAACTTTCATGTCCATGGTGCTTCCTCTCGGGGTTTGGAGACGATGGCGTCACTTGACGCCGGGCGCTGAACGCCGGGAAATCATTTGTTTGGATGCGCGCGATTGCGCATTCCTATCGATCTCAGAACATCGCGTCGGCGACATCTTTTTCCCGCAGCATGCGGCGCTTCCAGGTGGCGATCTGCGGCACCACGTAGGGCAGGAGGCGGAGGCTGTAATACGGCGGCAGGATCGGGATGCCGAGCAGGTCGCCCATGGTGATGAGGATGAAGAGGTGCTCCATCGAGGCGCGCGTGCGCAGCGCCGCGCGGCTCATGTCGTGCGCGGCCATGCCGTACACGGTCTCCGTGATGTTGCGCCAGAGCTTCTTGCCCGCCGATTCCTTTTCTTCTTCCGTCATGATCAGACTCCGTGAAGATGATGCTCGTGGTCGCTGCCGAGCTCGCGCTCGCGCAGGAGGCTCCGCTTCCACGTCGCCACCTGCGGCGTGACGTACGGCAGCAGGCGCAGCCCGTAGTAAGGCGGCAGGATCGGCACGCCGAGCATGTCGCCGAACACGGTGAGCATGAAGAGGCGCTCCATCGACGCGCGCAGCTCGAGCGCCTGCTGCGCGATCTCGTAGCCGGCGATGCCGTAGAAGAACTCGCGCAGTGCGCGGCGCATGCTATGGTCGCGGCCCATGACGCCTCTCGTCGCTGCCGTCGCGGTGCTGCTGGTCGCCTGGTTTGCCGCCGGCACCATCTGGAACGTGCGCAAGGGCAGCGCGCTCATGCGCTGGATGCAGAGCGGCCTGCCGCTCATCGGCGCGCGCACCACCGTGCGCTGGCTGGGCTCGAGCGTGGTGCAGATGACGCTTGGCGACACGAAAGCCCCGTTCAACGCCGCGGGCGTAGTGATCTTTCTCGAGCCGCGCGACCTGCCGTGGTGGCCCTTGTCGCGCGCCCGCGGACGGCGCGACACGCTTATTGTTCGCGGCACGCTGCTCCGCACCCCAGCCCTCGAGCTGGAATTGCTCGAGCCCGCTAGCTGGTCGGAGCGCGACGCTTTGCCGCGCATTCCCGGCAGCTGGCAAACGCGCGACGGAAAATTGCGCCTGCATCACGATGCTCCGGCCGCGCTCGAGCGCGGCGATGCGCTCCTCGCGCGTGCGCAAGCTGCCGGCATGCAGTTGATGCGGCTCTCGGTGCGCCGCGCCGAGCCGAACTTCCAGCTGCACGTTGCCCTCCCCGATCCGGCCAAGCCGGCGCGCGAGTTCTTCGATGCCGTGCGCGCCCTTGGCGAGCTCGCACTCAAGTAACACCTACGCATGTGCAGCGGGCGGCACGGTCGCTGGCCGCGGCGCCGGCGCTGCGGGCGTCGCGGCGTGGCTCAGGTACGCCTTGTAGCCGTCCCAGCCGATCATGAGCGCCGCGACGAAAAGCAGCACCGATACCGCGATCATCGCCCAGGCGCCGCCTACCGGCAGGCCGCTCATCTTCGGATTGGCCGCGATGGTCACGTAGAGGTTGCGCGCTGTGACCACGGTGGCCGCGAGCGTCGTGACGTACATGAACAGCATCGGCACCATGGCGAACGTGGTGCTGCGCTTCTCCGACTTGAGCCACACCGCGACCACGAGCAGGCTGAGCGCCGCCATCAACTGGTTGGAGGCGCCGAACATCTGCCAGAGGTAGACCCAGGTGCCGGTGAGCACGAGCGCGGCCGTGAGAACCATCGAGATGAGGCTCGAGACGTGCATGTTGCGCACGGGCGGAACAGCGTCGCCGACCCACTCGGCGAGGGTCACGCGCATCACGCGGAAGACGAGCTGCGTCACCGTGAGCACGATGATCACGAAGGTGGCGAAACCGAGCGCGGTGCCGAACGCCTCGGGAACGAGTCCGAAGGTCCCGGCGTAGACGAGCTTGCCGACCCCGATCGCAAAGCGGCCGCCGCCGCCGCCGACGCCGGCGATCGACACGGCGGTGAGCGAGAGCAGCGCGAGCGCGTTCTCGCCGAACATCGAGCCGGCGCCGACCGGCAGGATGTCGGTCTCGTACTCGATCTGGCGCGCGGTGCCGACCGAGCCGACCAGCGCGTGCCAGCCCGAGATCGCGCCGCAGGCGATCGTCACGAACAGCATCGGCCAGAGCGGCTGCCACGCCGCGCCTTCGACGATGCCGAAGCCGAGGTCCTTGAGCGCGGGCAGCGCAAAAGCGCCGATCAGCGCGCCGCCCGCGTCCTTGGTGCCAAGGAGCGGCGCGACGATCATGCCGAGCGCCGAAAAGAGGATCGTGATCGACGTGATCCAGAACCCGATGTAGTTCACCGGCTGCGCGAAGCGCCAGATCGGCAGGTTCGCGCCGAGGTAGCTGAAGACGAAGAGGAACACCATCCAGAAGAGATAGTTCGGCAGCGTGTTCAGCTCGCCCGTGTCGGCGTTGTACGCCGCGGTGCTCGGGCGCTTGCCATCTTTGCCGGGCGCGGGAATGCGCGGGTCCGCCGCCGTGGGATCGACCACCGTGAAGAGCGGCTTGCTGCCGCTCAGCTGGTCCACGGCGTTGTTCACCTGGAGGATGGCTCCTGCGACGGGGCCTTGGACCAGGGCGCCTTTCTCATCGCGATGCTGGCCCCAGGGGCCCGCCGCCATGCCGGCGATGGTGAGCGCGACGACGAGGACCGTGACGCCCATGATGCCCATCTTCCAGCGGTACATCATCTGCCCCGCGAGCAGGCCCATGAGGGCGAGCATCACGATGCCGAACGGCACGTCCGGACGCGCGGAGAGGATCGCCGCGAGAATGCCGACGAACGCACCGGCGAGCAGCATCAGGTAGAAGAAGATGAAGACGAAGAGAATGGTGCGCGTGCGCGGTGCGATCAGCCGGTGCGCGATCGCGGAAAGGCTGTTGCCGTCGTTCCGCACCGCCACCATGATGGCCGTGTAATCGCTCACCCAGCCGATGAAGCTCACGCCGAGGACGAGCCAGGCGAGCGAGGGCGACCAGCCCCAGATGTTGGCCGCCGTAATCGGCCCGACGATCGGCCCCGCCGCCGCGATCGCCTTGAAGTGATAGCCGAACAGCACATTGCGGCTCGTCGGCATGAAGTCGACGCCGTCCATATACAGCTTTGCCGGCGTGGCGCGCTTCGCGTCGGATTGAATGACGCTGCGGTCGATGCGCCTGGCGTACAGCGTGTAGGCGAGATAGGTGGTCAGCACTCCGATCACGACGATCCAGAGAGTGTTCATGACTTCGTCCTTTCCTCGGTCGAATGGCCATGGCCGCCGGGACCGGCCACCCCAACATTGTTTGCTTCGCGGCCGGACCCATATTGACCTGCGTCAAACTGTGATCGGCGGCTCAGGGCGCGACGTCGATGCGCGCGAGTGCGCCCTCCCCCACGACTGCGAAGCGGGTCCTTGCGCCATCGCCATATAGACAAGGATCTGATCCGCGGCGTGTGTGTCGAGCGCTGCGCCCACCGCCATATCCTCGGCAAGCTCGCGCCCGACCTCTTCGCCCAATGTCTCGGCGCGTACGCCACAGGACGCGTCGATATCGATCATGCGAGCAACTGCACTCGGATTTGCGCCATATCAAATGCGGCCCGCGCGCTCACGCAATACTCCCCTGCGCAGTTCAACCACGGAGGTGCGTGTATGGCAAAAGAAAGCAAGGAGATCGCGGTCTCCAAGGGCAAGCTCGAGCGCATGCCGCCCATGCGCCCATTTGGCGACATCGCTCGCGCGATGGATGACTTCTTCGGCCGGCGCTGGCTGCGGCCGTTCGAATGGGAGCGCTGGGAGCGCCCGTTCGCCGAGATCGCGGCCATGCCGAGCGTCGATGTCATCGACCGGGACGACGAAGTCGTCGTGCGCGCCGAAGTGCCCGGCTATAAGAAGGAGGACATCGAGATCTCGGTGTCCGACAGCTCGCTCACCATCAAGGGCGAGACCAAGACCGAGGAAAAGGAAGAAAAAGGCGACTACTACCGCTGCGAGATCTCGCATGGCGCGTTCTCGCGCACGATCGCCCTGCCGGCCGCGGTCGATGACTCCAAGGCCAAAGCGTCGATTAAGGACGGGATGCTCGAGCTCACGCTGCCCAAGGTGGAGAAGTCCAAGCGCCACACGATCACGATTTCCTGACCTGGAGCGCGCGCAGCTTCTGCTAGAGGCTGCGCTCCTCCGCGCTCGGCCGCCCGGTCATTCTGGAATGATCGCGTCAGGGGCCGCAGCCACTTTTCTCCGCGGAAGGACAATTCCCTCTCGGTCTTCGAGGACGCCAATGAGATCCTCTGCGCGCACCACGAGCAACTCGTCGCCATGGACTTTCACGGCCTGACCGGCATAGCTGCTGAAGAGGACCTTGTCGCCGAGCTTGACGTTGAGCTTGTCGAGCGTGCCGTTCTTGAGCCTCTTGCCTGGGCCGACCGCGACGACTTCGCCCTGGTCGGGCTTTTCCTTCGCGGTGTCGGGAATGACGATGCCCGAGCGTGTCTTGTGCTCGGAGTTCCAGCATCGTGCACATGATCGCGCCCTCGCGCGGCGCGGGGTTGATGGAGGTCAAAACAGGATCGAACGAGACGCTCCACCATCTCCAATGTCCCGCACGCACATGAGCACACTCACGAAAGTCGCCCTGAGCTTCATCGGCCAGCTCAAGCCGGACCGGGCAAAGGCGCGAGCAATCGAGCCATTGATTGCGCTGCCGCACCCGGACAGGCACGGCGGCCTGCCCCTCATGCAGGCGCTCGCGCGACGCCGCAGTGGCCGCGAGTTCTCGTCAGGCCCGCTGTCCGACACGGTCATCTCCAGCCTTCTGTGGGCGGCCTTCGGCATCAACCGGCCGCAAGGCAACGGCAGAACCGCGCCCTCCGCGCGCGATGCGCAGGAGATCGATATCTACGCCGCGATGGCGGGCGGGCTGTACATCTACGACCCCTTTGCGCACAGCCTCGCCCTGGTCGCCCCGGTGGACGCGCGCAAGGTCACCGGCTACCAGGACTTCGTCGACGACGCACCGCTCGATCTCGTCTACGTCGCCGACCACGCGCATATGGATACCGCGAACTCGGAACAGAGCCGCTCCTATTCCGCGGTCGCTACCGGTGCGATCGTGCAGAACGTCTATCTCTATTGCGCCTCGGCCGGACTTGCCACGGTGGTGCGTGGCTGGCTCGATCGCAAGGCGCTCGGCGCCGCGCTGCGCTTGAGCGAGCACGAGAGCATCGTCGCCGCGCAAACCGTCGGCTATCCGCGGACCTGACGCCGGACAGCACGGGCCATGACCTTGCGGCGGCTCATCCTGTTCCTCGCCCTGCTCGCCGCGTGCTCGCCGCAGCCGCCGGTGCCGCGCCTCGGCGCTCAGCCGCTCGGATCGGAAAGCGCGACGCCCGCGGCAGCGCCGGCCGCTCCCGACTTCGTCGCGCTCGTCAAGCGCGAAGGCGTGAGCGTCGTCAACGTCAGCAGCACGCGCACCGTGCGCCGGCCCGAGGGCCCGGTGCCGGGGCTTTCCCCGGAGGACCCGCTCTACGAGATGTTCCGGCGCTTGCTGCCGCCCGTGCCGCGCGAATACCAGGC
>DASQIG010000048.1:0-2092 GCA_035631735.1 Burkholderiales bacterium
GGCTTTCTGCGGCGGGGCGGGTGCGGTAGGGCGAATCGCGTCCCGGCTCGGTGAGCGTGCCGCGGCTGGCGCGCATCTCGTCCGCCGATTGGGAATCGACGTACGCATGGCCGCGCTCGATCAGCGCAACCGCGAACTCGTACAGGCGCTCGAAATAGTCCGACGCGTAGTACTCGTGCGGCTCCCAGCTGAAGCCGAGCCAGTGCACGGCGTCCTTGATGGCATCGACGTACTCCTGCTCCTCCTTCGTCGGATTGGTGTCGTCGAAGCGCAGGTGGCAGCGCCCGCCATACTCGGCGGCGAGCCCGAAGTTGAGGCAGATGGACTTCGCGTGCCCGAAATGCAGATAGCCGTTCGGCTCGGGCGGAAAGCGCGTCACCACCTGCTGGTAGTTGCCGGAAGCGAGATCCGCCTCGACGATCTGGCGGATGAAGTTGCTCGCGGACGGGAAGCCCGGTTTGTTCACTTACCAATTTTACTGGCTGCGGGGCAAAAGCCTCTGAATGTAATCGCCTTTCGCCTGCACGCGAGGTGCGTCGGTCACCGGCGACGAGTGCCGTAAGCACCTTCTCCGGTGCCGCGACCAACGGCGTAGACTTCGACCGCTCACCTCTGGGAGGAGGCCATGATCCCGCTACGCAAGCCCATCGTCCTCGCTTTGCTCGGCGCCGGCGTCGTTGCCGCCGATCGCGCTCCGGAAGCACAGGTCTTCGTTCCCGAGCTCGCCATGCTCGACGGCACGCTCTGCGTGCCCGCGGCTGTCCGCGCGCCATCTTCGCCGCTCATCATCGCGCAGGCAGCGCGCACCGAAGTGAGCCCCGCGGCCAAGGCGGCCGCCGCGGCAGCCGCGCCCGGCGCGAGCGGCGATCAGCCGCTGATTCCGGGTCTGGGCGCACGCAGCTTCAAGATCACGACCAGCTCTGCGACGGCGCAGCGCTACTTCGACCAGGGCTTGCGGCTCGCGTGGAACTTCAACCATGCGGAGGCGCAACGCGCGTTCCAGACGGCGCAGCGCCACGATCCGCAGTGCGCGATGTGCTACTGGGGCGAGGCATACGTCCTCGGGCCGAACATCAACGTGCCGATGGATCCGAAGACGAGCCCGCCGGCCGTCGCGGCCGCGGCCAAGGCCAAGTCGCTGGCTCCGAGAGCGACACCCCGCGAGCAGGCGCTCATTGCGGCGATCGGCGCGCGCTACAGCGACGATCCGCGTCTCGAGCGCCCGATGCTGGATGAGGGCTATGCCAACGCGATGGCGGCGGCAGCGGCCAAGTTCCCGGACGACATCGACGTCCTCGCGCTCTATGCCGAATCGCTGATGGACCGCTCGCCGTGGAACTATTGGGAGCCGGGCGGCGTGAAGCCGAAGGCGACGGTGGCGCCGCTCATCGATACGCTGCAGACGGTGCTCAAGAGAGACCCGAATCACATCGGCGGCATCCACCTCTATATCCACGCGGTGGAGGCATCCGCCGACGCGAAGCGCGCGGAAGGCTATGCCGACAAGCTGGCGAAGCTCGCGCCTAACGCGGGGCACCTCGTGCACATGCCGGCGCATATCTATTACCGCCTGGGCCGCTACAAGGATTCGCTGGCCATAAATCAGGTGGCCGCGAGGGTCGACGAGGCCTACATCAAGCAGTTCCACGCGCAAGGCGTCTATCCGCTCGGCTATTACTCGCACAACCTCCACTTCATCGTCGTGTCGGCGCAGATGTCGGGCGAAGCGGCCATCGTCGTCGACGCGGCCGGGAAGCTGGCCCGCAATATCCCCGATGAGGTTGCGAAGGCGGTGCCGCTCGTGGTGCCGATGAAGGCGGGCGCGTACTGGGCGCATGCGCAGTTCAGCGATCTCGCGACGGTGCTGGCGCTCCCGGATCCAGGGGCGGAGCTCCCGTATCTGCATGTCGCCTGGCGCTATGCGCGCGGCGTGGCGTTCGCGCAGAGCGGCAATCGCGAAGCGGCGCGCACCCAGCTCGCCGACATCGAGCGCATCGTCAACACGGCCGATTACAGCGCGTTCAACGCCTGGGGCATCCCGGCGAAGGACGTGGGCATGATCGCCGCCCATGTCCTGCGCGCGCGCATTGCG
>DASQIG010000049.1:0-6705 GCA_035631735.1 Burkholderiales bacterium
TGTCGGCGCCGGCGTAGTCCATCGGCACCGGCGGCAGCTCGGCGGCCGAGAGCTCCGATCGCCGCAGGACGAAGCCGATCTGCGGTCCGTTGCCGTGGGTCAGCACCAGGTTCCAGCCCGCCTCGATCATGCCGACGATGGGGGCGACGATCTGCGACACCATCTCGAACTGGTCGGAAATCGCTTCGTGCCGGCGGTCCCGAATCAGCGCATTGCCGCCGATGGCGACCACAGCGAGCCTTTGCACCGCGTTCTCGGATGAGTCGATCATGGCGTTGTTTGCTAACGCGCGATGTTCGGATAGATATGCGCGCTGATCAGCACCAGCACGCCGAGGGCCATGGCGAGAACCGCGAAGTCGGTCGGCAGCAGCAGTTTACGCAAGCCGTCTCGGCGGCATTCGTAGTCGTCGAAACGGAACTGCTCATAGCGCTTGCCCGTGCCCGGCAGCGTCATGACGCTCGATGGGATAGGAGACTCGACCGGTGAGCGCGACGCCCGGGATGTACAGCAATGTCTTCGTCATGATGATTTCACCCATTTGAGAATTTGCGGCGCCTTGCGCAGCACCGGAGCGGCGCGCTCGCGCGCATAGCCGACGATGAGCGGCGCCACGGCGGCGCCCTCTTGCGGAATGCCGAGCTCGCGCTTCACCTCGGCATGGTTCAGCACGCCGACGGCGAAGCCGATGCAGCAGGTGGCGAGTCCCTTGGCGGTCGCGGCGAGCATCAGGTTCTCGGCGGCGAGCCAGCAATCGGCGTCGGCGAACGCGCCGCCCGTGCGCCGGCAAACGACGAGCAGCGTCCCCGCGTCGTAGAAGATGTTGAACGCGGGGTCGCTCAGCATCGCGAGATGCTCATGGCGCGAGCGGCCGGCGGCGGAACCCCAGCCGACCGCGACGCTCGGCTCGAGCAGCAGCGCTTTCGCGCGATCGGAGTAGCGCTTGAGGCGCGCCTTGTCCTGGATCACGACAAAGGCCCAGGGCTCGAGGTGCATGGCGGTGGGCGCCTGCACCGCGGCGTCGAGGAGCTCGCGGATCACCGCCTCGGACGGCTGCTCTGGCTTGTAGGCGCGCACCGCGCGGCGCGAGTAGATGGTGTGCAGCGCGTCGTATTCAGCCAGCACGTGATTGGACATGTTCGTTTCTCCATTCAGACCGCAGGAAAGACCGGCTCGTCCGCGAGCCGGTACCAGCGCTTGATGCCGCTCCAGACGTCGCGGGCGGTTTCGGCGTACCAGAAGAGCTCGCGGTCCTCGGGGTCGATCGCGCCTTGCGCGAGCAGGAACTCGACGTCGAAGGCGCGCCGCCAGTACGGCTCGCCCACGAGCACGATCGGTAGCGGCTTGATCTTGCGCGTCTGCACCAGGGTGAGCGTCTCGAAGAGCTCATCGAATGTGCCATACCCGCCGGGAAACGCGACCAGCGCCCGTGCGCGCAGCAGGAAGTGGAGCTTGCGCAGCGCGAAGTAGCGGAACTGGAAGCACAGCTCCGGCGTGACGTACGGGTTCGGATACTGCGTCTGCGGCAGGCTGATATTGAGGCCGAGAGACGGCGCACCGACGTCATGCGCGCCGCGATTGGCCGCTTCCATGATGCCCGGGCCGCCGCCCGTGATGATCACGCCGCGGCCGCCCTTTTTGCGCTCGCCTTCGCGAGCGACGATGCGCCCGAGCTCGCGAGCGATCGGGTAATAGGGGCTCTTCTCGCCGAGGCGCGTGCTGCCGAGCACGAGCACGGTATGCGCGATGCGGTGGCGCTCGAGGATCGACTCCACCTTCAGATACTCGAGCAGCAGGCGCACGCCGCGCTGCTCCTCCTGCTTCAGGAACTGGGAATCGTCCTCCGCCTCGCGATAGCTCGCGCTCGCCATGATGCGCGCGAGACGCCGCGGCGCCTGCCGGTCCTCGCGCGCGGGCTTCGGCCGGCACCACGGCAGGGGCTTGCGGCGCCGGCGCGGATGCGGCGGCCGTGGGATGCGCTTCATCGCAGGCGCCGGTCGGTGGTGATGCGGCCGTCGACGATCTCGACGATGCGGCCGCACTGGTCGGCGAGCGCGCGGTTGTGCGTCACGATGAGGATCGTCGTGCCCTGCTGGGCATTGACACGCTTCATCAGGTCAAAGACCCCCTGCGCCGACACGGTGTCCAGGTTGCCGGTGGGCTCGTCGGCGAGCAGCACCGCCGGCTTCATCGCCAGCGCGCGCGCGACGGCCACGCGCTGCTGCTGGCCGCCTGACATGTTGGTCGCGAGGTTGTCCCGCCATTGCGTAAGACCGACGCTCGCGAGCAGCTCATCGGCGCTCGTGCGCATCGCGCCATCCGGGTGCCCGATCTCGACCAACATCGGCATCATGACGTTCTCGAGCGCGGTGAACGCCGGCAGGAGGTAGTGATATTGAAAGACGAAGCCGATGGTGTGGCCACGCAGGCGCGTGAGGTCGCGGTCGCGCAGGCCGCTCGCCGCGTGACCATCGATCGTCAGGCGGCCGCTCGTGGGCCGGTCGAGCAGCCCGATGATGTTGAGGAGCGTGCTCTTGCCCGAGCCCGACGGCCCCATGAGCGCGCAGAATTCGCCTCGCTCAAGGCGTAAGTCGATGCCATGCAGCACCTCGGTCTCGACCGGCGTGCCGACGTTGTAAGACTTGCGCACGCCTTCCAGCAGGACGACCGGCTCAGCCACGAATGGCCACCACAGGATCGACGCGCGCGCCGCGCAACGCGGGCAGATAGGCGGCGATGAGCCCGCTCAGCGTTGCCAGCACCGCAGCGGCGAGGAAAAGCTTGGGATCGAGATCGAGCGGGAAGAGCGGCGTGCCGTCCGGGTTCTTCACCAGCTTGCCCCACAGGATGATGGCGAGCGCCGCGAGCACCGAGCCGATGAAGGAGCCGACCAGGCCGAGCACCGCCCCCTCGAGCAGGAACACGCGCAGGATCTGCCCGCGCGACGCGCCCATGGCGCGCAGGATGCCGATCTCCTTCGACTTCTGCACCACCGACACGATGAGCACCGCGGCGATACCGAACGCGATGGCGAGGCCGACGAAGAAGCGGATCGTGGTGTTGGCAACGCGCTGCGCGTTGATCGCGAGGTAGAGCTGGTTGTTGGTTTTGATCCAGCTATCGGCCTCCACGCCGCCGGTGCGCGCCTCGATCTGCTGCGCGATGTCCTCGGCCGTGTAGAAGTCGCGTACGGTGATGTCGATGCTCGAGACGCCACCGATCAGGCCGAGGAGCGCCTGCGCGGTGTGCAGCGCGCAGTAGGCAGTGCGCTGGTTCGCGCCCTTGTTGCCCAGATCGATGATGCCGGAGATGGTGAGCGTCGGCCCCTGGCCCGAGGCGGCGGCGATGCGCAGCTTGTCGCCCACCCGGGCGCCGAGATCGCTGGCGAGATCGACGCCGACGACGATATCTTCAGCGCCGAGACGGGCGCTCCCGGCAACGATCTTGTCGGGAAGCGGCACGATCGCGAAGTACTGCGCCGGTTCGACGCCCTGGATGGTGACCGAGCGCGACGCCTCGCCGCGCACTGCGAGCACTGCGCCGGCCGCCATGGGCGAGACGGCGGTGACCGCCGGGATCGCGCCCACGTCCTTCGCGATCGTCTGCCACTGGTCGATGGAGCGCACGCGCTGGAACGGTTTCTGGATGTGCGCGGCCTCCGCCACGTCGCCGCCGCGCAGCGGCCGCGCGATCTCCTGCGGCGGGATGAGGACGATGTGCGCCTGCGCGGAGAGCACGCGGCGCGTGATGTTCGTCATCTGGCCGGCGAGCGCGGCGGACATGAAGATGATCACTCCGACGCCAATGCCGATGCCGAGAATGATGGCGATCGTCTGCATGCGGCCCTCGCGCAGAAAGCGGCTCGCCGCGATCCATTCGAAAGGCAGAAAGCTATCCACGCAGCGCCACGCGCAGGGGCCGCCCCGACTTGAGGCTTGCGTTCGGCGCGGCGACGACCACGTCGCCCTCGCGCAGGCCTTCGAGCACTTCGACCGCGCCTTCACCGCGCAGGCCGAGCTTCACCGCCTGGCGCACAGCGCGGCCAGCGCGCACGACGAACACGGATGGCGACGGGCCGGCGACATCGCGCACCGCGCTCGAAGGCAGGACGAGTGCGTCGCGGTGGCGCTCGGTCTCTATGTCCACCGACACCGTCATGTCGTCGCGCAGGTATTCGGGCGCCTCGCGCACGTCGAGCTTCACTTCCACGGTGCCGCGTTGCGCGTCGACGCCCGGGTTGATGTACGCCACCACCGCATCGAAGCGCTGCGCGGGATAGGCATCGGCGGAGGCGAGCGCGTGCTGGCCGAGGCGCAGGCGCGAGAGATTGCGCTCGTCGATCTGCAGCACGAGCTGCGTCGCGCCCGAGGGCGAGAGCACCATCAGCGCCTTGCCGGGCTGCACCACGTCGCCACGCTCGACGTCGCGCGCGATCAGCGTGCCGGCAAGCGGTGCCGTGATCGTGGTGTAGGCAAGCCGGGCCTTGGCGGCGTCGAGGTTGGCGTGAGCCTGCGCCAGCGCGGCGACCGCAAGCGCGGTGTCGCTGCCCGCAGGGCGCGCGGTCTCCACCTGCTTGTGTGCCGCATCTACCTGCGTCTGCGCGACATCAAGCGCGCGCTGCGCGTCGTCGAGCGCAGCTTTGCCGACATAGCCCGCCTCGAAGAGCTTGCGGTTGCGCTCGTACTGCACGCGCGCGTTGGTCAGGTTCGCTTCCGCCTGGCGCAGCGATTGATCGGCCACCGGCAGCTGCAGCTCGCGCAGCTGCCGTAACCGCGCTTCGCCTTGCGCGACGGCGAGCTCCGCCTGCTTCGCGAGCGCGCGCGCTTCGGTCGAGTCGAGCACGATGAGCGTCTCGCCCGTCTTCACTGTCTGGCCTTCGGCGACCGGCACGCCAGTCACCGTTCCGATTACCTGCGCGCCGATGTCTACGCGGTGCGGCTTCGCCACGCGGCCGCTCGCCACCACCGTCTGCACGATGTCGCGACGCATGACGCGCACCGCATCGACTTTGGGCCCGGCGAGCGCCAGGAAGCCAAAATAGCCGGCGACGGCAACCAGCGCGAGCACCGCGCCGATGTGCCAGCGCGGGCGGACAGCGCGCTGCACGAGTTCCCTAGCGTTCATCGGGCCTCTGGCGCGCGCTCAATGCATGCGCGCAGATATGCAGCAGCACGTTCGCGGCCAGTACGAGCAGCGTTGCGAGCGCCGCCCACAGGACAAGCCCGAGGCCGGCGAGCACGCCCACGGCGGACGCGCACCACACGGTGACCGCAGTATTGATGCCGCGCACGCTGCCGCCTTCGTGCAGGATGACGCCTGCACATAGAAAGCCGACGCCGGTGATGACCTGGCCGGCGACGCGCGCCGGCCCGGTCGGATCGCCGACCAGGGTCGCGGCGAGCACATAGAGCGCCGCGCCGAGCGACACCAGTGCGTTGGTGTGCATGCCGGCCGGATGACGGCGCAGCTCGCGCTCGACGCCGATCAGCGCGCCGAACACCAGCGCTGCAAGCAGCGCAGCGATATGAGTCGCAGTGGGGACCAGTCCGAAATCCATGGGAATCTCGCAAGCAGTATCGGCTCGGGGCGACTGGCGCCTTTGATCTGTGTCAATTCGCGGGACCGATGCCCGTCGAGGAAAAATGCGCCGTCCGGGACGCGCTACACGGGGGAAGAGAAGTGGGCTTGGCGTTTCTTCTTCGGGAGGATGCGAAGCACAACTTGCCAAAGCGGCGCGATTACCCTTTGACCTGGGTCAACTCTGCCCTCCGGTTTTCCTACGACATGGACGCGGCGTTTTCCGGCTGTACGATCGGACCGCGCCGATGGCCGCGGTGCGCCGACGGCACTAGTGTGGGGCCATGAAAACACAGACCACGCCAGTCCCCGCAGGCGAAGTCAAGGCGCTCATCGCCGCGCTCTTCGAACGCTTCCCTGCCCTGGTCGGCTTTTCGATCCAGGAGCCCGAGGCGCAGCCGGCCACCAGCGATGAGCCACTCGAGACCGATCTCTGCCTCGCGGACGTCGAGACCTTTCCGCCGAGCGCGAAGCGCGTCGAACTCCTTGGCGAGATCGCTGCGCCGCTGCAGGAGCTCCTCGAGGCGGCCCCGGCTGCCCGTGAGCTGCTGCGCGGACGCACCTTCGCACGCGCGCTGCACTGATCAGCGTCTGGCAGTGCCTCGCTCGGTGGGCATACTGTGCGAGGCGCTCGGTAAGCCCGAGCCATGGCGTCGGCTCATTCGCCAGCACCCGGGGCACGTAGAACAACGCAAGCGTGGCAAGTAGATCAGCGGTGCGAGCGCCCGCACGTCAGCAGGGCCTTGCGCATTACGGCCGCGGGCCCGTAGCGCGCTGGCGCGGCCGGTCCGGCGCGTCTTGGTGGTACTCCAGCGGCCAGCGGCCGCTAAGATAACGCAGCACCGAGCGCTCGAAGCCCGGCGTGTAAAAGGTCCAGTTCGGCTGGCCTTTCGATAGCTTCGCCAGCCGCGCAAAGCGCAGATTGATGTCGCCCGCGGCGAGCTCGGCTTCGCCATAGGCGCTCAACTCCGCTGTGGCGCGGGCCTCATCGCGATGGAACAGCCAGTCGCCCACGAAGGCCTCCTGCATCGCCGCGAGCTCATGGCGGCGCGCCTCGGCAAGCGACCAGCGCGAATGGAGCTCGGCCTGGTCCACGGTCTCATAGCGCGTCTGGGCGTTGGCGTGGAA
>DASQIG010000050.1:0-8655 GCA_035631735.1 Burkholderiales bacterium
ACGGCAGCTGCCCGGACGGCAATCGCGCGTTTCGCGACCTCATCCAGGCCTCGTTCCAGTCGCGGCCGCCGCGTGCCAGCTTCGTCGGCACGTATCCGCTGAGCTGCGGCGAGCGCGACCTCAACATCGCGCTGCACGAGCCGCAGGACTACGTCGCCGCGATGATCCGGCAGCTGTGGGGCGAGATGGGCGGCACGTGGTCAGGCAATGTGCGCGACGGCGTCGTGCCGCCGGCTGCGCGGCTGGTGTACGTGCACGAGTCCGAGCCGCTCGCCGACATCGTCCGCGACATCAACAAGTTCTCGAACAACGTGATGGCACGCCAGCTGTTTCTCACGCTGGGCGCCGAGCTCGGCGGCCCGCCGGCGCGCGCCGAGGAGGCGGTGCGCGCCATCAGGGAATGGGTGGCGGCGAAGAAAATCGCCGCGCCCGAGCTGGTGCTCGAGAACGGCTCGGGGCTCTCGCGTAGCGAGCGCATCAGCGCCCGGCATCTCGCCGCGCTGCTCGCCGCGGCCTGGCGCAGCCCGGTGATGCCCGAGTTCGTGTCCTCGCTGCCCGTGGTGGCCGCCGATGGCACGATGAAGAAGCGCCTGCGCGGCGAGCGCGTGGCGGGCAGCGCGCACATCAAGACTGGCCTGCTTGCCGATGCGCGCGCCATCGCCGGCTACGTGCTCGACCGCAACGCGCGGCGGCACGTGGTGGTGATGATCGCCAACGACCCGAAGGCGCCGGAGGCCGACGCCGCGATGGACGCGCTCCTGCAGTGGGTCTACGACTCGCCTACAGCCCCAGCTCGGCCCACAACGAATCGACCCGGCGCATCACCGCCTCGTCCATGACGATCGGCCGGCCCCAGCGCCGCTCGGTCTCGCCCGGCCACTTGCTGGTGGCGTCGATCCCCAGCTTCGCACCGAGACCGGCGAGCGGGCTCGCGAAATCGAGATAATCGATCGGGGTGCGCTCCGCGATCAGCATGTCGCGCGCCGGATCGACCCGCGTCGTCAGCGCCCAAACGACCTCCTTCCAGTCGCGCACATCGATGTCGTCGTCGCAGACGATGATGAACTTCGTGTACATGAACTGCCGCAGGTAGCTCCAGATGCCGAACATCACGCGCTTCGCATGCCCGGCATATTGCTTGCGCATGCTGACGACCGCGAGGCGGTACGAGCAGCCTTCGGGCGGCAGATAGAAGTCCACGATCTCCGGGAACTGCTTGGCGAGCAGCGGCACGAAAAGCTCGTTCAGCGCCATGCCGAGGACCGCCGGCTCGTCGGGGGGCTTTCCGGTATAGGTGGAGTGGTAGATCGGCGAGCGCCGCATCGTGACGCGCTCGACCGTGAGCACCGGGAAGCGCTCGACTTCATTGTAATAGCCGGTATGGTCGCCGTGCGGTCCCTCGTCCGCGCTGTCACCCGGACGGATGGTGCCCTCCAGCACGATCTCGGCGCTGGCCGGGACCTGCAGCTCGCTGCCGATGCATCTCGCGAGCTCGGTGCGCGCGCCGCGCAGCAGCCCGGCAAACTGGTACTCGCTCAGCGTGTCGGGCACGGGCGTGACCGCGGCGAGCATCGTCGCCGGATCGGCGCCCAGCGCCACCGCCACGGGGAAGGGTTCACTCGGGTGCGCGAGCTGATGGTCGCGGAAGTCGAGCGCGCCGCCGCGATGCGCGAGCCAGCGCATGATGACGCGGTTCGGTGCGATCACCTGCTGGCGATAGATGCCGAGGTTCTGCCGGCGCTTGTGCGGCCCGCGCGTGACGGTCAGTCCCCAGGTGATGAGCGGCCCGGCGTCCTGCGGCCAGCACGTCTGCACCGGCAGCTTGCCGAGGTCGACGTCGCGCGCTTCGTGCACGATCTCCTGGCAGGGCGGCGACGAGCGCTCCTTCGGCGCCATGTCGAGCACGCGCTTGAACACCGGAAACTTGTCCCACAGGTCGCGCAGGCCGGTCGGCGGCTCCGGCTCCTTCAGGTACGCGAGCACCCTGCCGACTTCGCGCAGCTCCGCGGCGTCCTTGGCACCCATCGCGGCCGCGACGCGCGACACCGTGCCGAACAGATTGGCAAGCAGCGGCGTGTCGTAGCCCGCCGGGCGCTCGAACAGGAGCGCCGGGCCGGCGGCGCGCAGCACGCGGTCGCAGATCTCGGTGATCTCGAGACGCGGCGAGACCGGTACGCGCACACGCTTCAGCTCGCCGCGCGCTTCGAGCTGCGCGATGAATTCCCGCAGATCGCGATAGCTCACCGTGTGGTTGCCATCAGGCGCTCGGCCGCCATCTCGGCGAAGTCCAGAAGCAGCGTATCGCGCCCGCGCACCGAATAGGCGCGCTCCGCGCCGCCGAGAACCAGCGTGAGCATGGTCGAGCCGCGCCAGCCCAGCACCCCGAGCGCCGCGCCGCCGAGCGCCGCGGCGAGTGCAATGGCCGGCAACAGCGCGGCCACGCCTTCGATGAAGCGAAACAGACTGTAAAGCGCGCGCGCCACGCCCTGGGCGCTCGCCATCATCTCCTGCGCCGCGGCATGCGCCAGGCTGCCGATCGGCGCCGCGATCGCGAGCATCAGGAGCGCGACGATCACCAAAGCGACGCCCCAGCCCAGGCGGCGGGAATCGCGCTCGAACGCCACGCGCAGCGCGGTCACGCGCGAGAACGGCACGGTCTCCACGTGCGAGTCGCTGCGATGCACCAGATAGCGCGGATAGAGCATCAGCTGCGAGCCGCGTTCCGGCCCGCTGCGGAAATCGAAGCGCATCAGCGCCGTCTGCGCGTCGTCGCTCATGCGGTCGCGAAGCTCGCCACGATGCCGGCAAAGATGGCGGCGCCCACCCAATTGTTGTGCCGGAAGGCCTTGAAACAGTCCTCGCGCTCGCGCGTGCGGATCAGCCTCCAGTGGTAAAGCATCAGCGCCGCGGCGGCGGCGAGGCCCGCGTAGTACGGCCACGGCAGCGCGCGCCGTGCACCAAGCGCGGCGAGCAGCGCGAGCATCAGCGCATAGCTCGCCATCACCGCGGCGACATCCCAGCGGCCGAGCGTCAGCGCCGAGGTGCGGATGCCGAGCTTGGCATCGTCGTCGCGATCGACCATGGCGTATTCGGTGTCGTAGGCAAACGCATAGCCGATGTTTGCCGCGAGCAGCAGCCCGCACTCGGCCGGCAGCCGTCCCTGGAGGGCGGCGTAGGCCATCGGGATGCCGAAGCCGAAAGCGATTCCAAGGTAGAGCTGCGGCAGCGCGAAGAAGCGCTTGCTGAACGGATACGTGGCAGCGATCGCCAGGCCGGCGAAGGACAGCGCGATCGCCAGGGAATTGAGGTAGAGCACCAGCCCGAAGGCCGCCGCGGCGAGCGCCGCGGCGATGGCGAGCGCCTCCCACGGCGCGATCTCGCGCGCCGCGAGCGGCCGCGTGTGCGTGCGCTTCACATGCGGGTCGAAATCGCGGTCGGCGTAATCGTTGATCGCGCAGCCCGCCGAGCGCATGAGCAGCGTACCGAGCACGAAGATCAGCACGATGCCGGCGCTCGGCGCGCCATCGGCGGCCAGCCACAGCGCCCACAACGTGGGCCAAAGCAGCAGCAGCGTGCCGATCGGCTTGTCGAGGCGGATGAGACGCTCATACGCATCGAGGCGCCTTGCGATGAAGGCGAGATCCACGCGCGAAGGATAACTCAGGCTGCCGTTGCGCCTTCAGGTATCGCTCAGGTCCTTGCGCCGGCCAAGCCAGCGCTCGACGTGCGCGCGCGCCGCGGCCGGATAGCGCTCGATCATTTCCGTTGCGGCGCCGATCGCCATCTCGACCAGATCGTCGTCGCGCTGTAGGTCGGCGAAGCGCAGCAGCGGGTCGCCGCTCTGCCGCTCGCCAAGGTATTCGCCGGGCCCGCGCTGCTCGAGGTCGCGCTGCGCAATCACGAACCCGTCCGTGTTCTCGTAAATCACCTTGAGACGGTCCCGCGCCGCGTCCGCAAGCGGTTCGCCATACAGCAGGATGCAGATGCTCTCGCGTGCGCCTCTGCCGATGCGGCCGCGCAGCTGGTGCAGCTGCGCGAGGCCGAAGCGCTCCGCGCTCTCGATCACCATCAGTGAAGCATTCGGAACGTCGACGCCAACCTCGATCACCGTGGTGCAGACGAGCAGCTGCAGCTTGCCGGCGACGAAGCCCTGCATCACCGCCGCCTTCTCGGAGGGATCCATTCGCCCATGGAGAAGGCCCACCCGCAGATCTTTCAATTCCGCGGACAGGCGAGCATACGTATCGACAGCGGTTCGCACGCCCTCCTTGGACTCTTCGATGACCGGGCAGACCCAATAGCCCTGCTGTCCTTCGGCGCACGCATCGCGGATCCGGGTCAGCACCTCGCCTCGGCGCCCGGCCGCGAACAGTCGGGTGGTCACTTTCGTGCGTCCCGGCGGCAGCTCGTCGATCACCGAGACATCGAGGTCGGCGAAGTAGGTCATCGACAGCGTGCGCGGGATCGGCGTGGCGCTCATCATCAGCTGGTGGGGCGCCGTGTCGTCGCCTTTCTTGCGCAGCGTCAGGCGCTGCTGCACGCCGAAGCGGTGCTGCTCATCGACCACCGCCAGGGCCAGGCGCGCGAACTCGACGCCTTTCTGCACCAAAGCGTGCGTGCCAATGACGATCTGCGCCTCGCCAGAGGCGATCGCCGCCTGCACGCGCTTCTTCTCGCGCGCGGTCAGGCCGCCGTGCAGCCACGCGATGCGCACGCCGAGCGGCTCGAGCCACTCCTTGAACTTGCGGAAGTGCTGCTCGGACAAAATTTCGGTGGGCGCCATGACCGCTGCTTGCGCGCCGGCGTCGGCAGTGGCGAGACAGGCGATCGCCGCGACGATGGTCTTGCCGCTGCCGACGTCCCCTTGCAGCAGCCGCTGCATCGGATGCGGCTCGGTCAGGTCCCTGATCACCTCGTTCAGCGCCCGCTCCTGCGCAAGCGTGAGCTTGAACGGCAGCTTGCGCAGGAATGTCCTGACCAAGGTACCGTCGGCGCGCAGCGGCTGAGCGCGCCGGCGCCGACGCGCACGGTAAGCCAAGCGCATCGACAGCTGCTGCGCCAGCAGCTCGTCGAATTTCATTCGCCGCCAAGCCGGATGCGCTCGCGTCGCAAGCGAATTGATATCGACGGCCGGCGGCGGCCGGTGCAGCAGCTTCACCGATGCGCCGAACTCCGGTAGCGCAAGGCGCGCAAGCACCGCGGGCGGCACGGTGTCCGCGAGCGGCCCCGCGTCGAGCGCTTCGAGCACTTTCGCGCGCAGGGTCGGCTGACTGACGCTCGCCGTGCTGTGATAAACCGGGGTCAAGGTGTCGGGAGGCGGCAGCCCCGGCTCGACGAAGCGGTAGCGCGGGTGCGTCATCTCCGCGCCGAGCAATCCACGCCTGACCTCGCCAAAGGCACGCACGTAGCGTCCCTGCGCTATCGCGCGCTTGAATGCGTCCAGCTGGAAGTTGCGGAAGTGAAAGAACTTGAGCACCAAGCCGTCGGCGTGGACGATGAGCTGGCGCTTGCCGCGGTAGGCGATTTGCGCTCGGTCAATGCGGGCATCGACCAGCACCTCCCGGCCCGGCGGCGCATCCCGCGGGACGAAGACTTTCGTCTCGTCCTCGTAGCGCAGCGGCAGGTGCAGGACGAAATCGAGGCGGCTTCGCAGCCCGAGCGTCTCGAGCCGCGAGCTGCTCACCCCGCGTGCAGGATCGCGTCGATCTCGACCAGCGCGCCGCGCGGCAGCCCCGCAACGCCGACCGCCGCGCGCGACGGATAGGGCTCGCGCACGTATTGCGCCATGATCTCGTTGACGCGCGCGAAATGCGCAAGGTCGGTGAGGTAAACGGTCATGCGCACGCAATGCTCGAGGCCGAGCCCCGCTGCCGCCGCCACCGCGGCCAGGTTGCGGAACACGCGGTGCGTCTGCCCCTCGATGCCTTCGGCGAGCTGCAGGGTCGCCGGGTCGAGGCCGATCTGGCCGGAGAGGTATACCGTGCTGCCCGCGCGCACCGCCTGCGAGTACGTGCCGATCGCCTCCGGCGCGTCGCGCGTCTGGATCGCGGTCTTCATGGCGGGTTATCTTAGCCGAATGATTTCGAGCCTAGAGAAGCTGCTCGGCACGGCGCGCGACGGCGCGCTGCTGCGCTACTCGCTCGGCCTGGAATACGCCAAGGCGGGTGACCATCAGCGTGCGGCCCAATATCTGCGCGATGCGGTGGAGCGCGATCCGCTGTATTCAGCGGCGTGGAAGGCCCTCGGGCGCTCGCTCGCCGACGCGGGGCGCGCCGACGAGGCGATCGACGCCTACCGGCGCGGCATCGAGGCGGCGCGCACCAAGGGCGACCGCCAGGCGGAAAAGGAAATGACGGTCTTTATGAAGCGGCTGGAAAAAGCCGCCCGAGGGCCTGGGCAAGGCCGGCAATAAAGCTTTCCTTGCCCACCAGCTCGTCGGCGCCCGCGCGCTTCGCAGCGGCGAGCGCTTCGGGGGTGTCGAACAACGCGAGCGCTACGATAGCCGGCGCGGCCGGCGAGGCTTTCACCTGCTGCACGAGCTCGAGCCCGCGCTTCGGTGCCATGCCGAGATCGAGCAGCAGCACATCGGGCGTTGCGGATTCCACGAGCGCGAGCGTCTGCGGCGGCGTCCTAGCGATGCCGGCGAGCGTGAACCCGGGAATGGTGGCGACGTAGTTTGCGGCCGCGGCGAGGAACGCGGGACTGTCGTCCGCGATTGCCACCTTGCGAAGCTTCGTGTTCTCCTCCATCGAAGCGAGGATAAATGAGCGCGCCGCGCCTGCGGTATCGGGTCGTTCACGGATTGCGTTTCGGAAATCCCTGAGGAACGGTCAGAACTTGTTAACCATCGGGCGGGACGAGCCCGGTGCGCAGCGCGTAGCGCACCAGCCCGGCGACGTCGCGGATCCCGAGCCGATCCATGATCTGCGCACGATGTGTCTCAACAGTTTTCACTGAGAGGTTGAGCAGAAAGGCAATTTCCTTTGTGCTCTTGCCGCCGGCGACAAGCCGCAGCACCTCGCGCTGGCGTGCAGTGAGCACTTCCGGTGCGGCGTCGCCGCCACCGGTGCGCTGCACGTAGCCCTCGACCACCTGGCGTGATACCGCCGGGCTGAGCCAGCTCTCGCCGCGCATGACGCTCCTCAGCGCGAGCTCGAGCTCGCCGGTCGCGGCATCCTTCAATAGATAGCCCGCCGCGCCGGCGCGCAGGGCCTGCAGCACGTATTCCTCGCCCGAGTGCATGGAAAGAATTACAACGCGCACCGCAGGCGCTCGCTCACGCATCAGGGCTGCCGCCTCCAGCCCCGTGATGCCCTTCATGGCGATGTCCATCAGGATCACGTCAGGCTGCTCGCGTTGCGCGAGCTCGAGCGCTTCCTCGCCGCTCGATGCTTCGCCCACCACCGCCACTTCTGCCATGGCGCCGAGGAGCGAGCGGATGCCGGCGCGCACCAGGGCGTGATCGTCGGCGAGCAGAACGCGGATCATCAGGCCGCCTCGCTGGCGCGGCGGCGCACCGGGAACGTGGCGAGCACCACCGTGCCCTGGCCGGGCGCGGCGCGCAATTCGAAGCTGCCGCCGGCAATCGCGATGCGCTCCTCCATGCCCACAAGCCCCAGGCTTGCGCCGCCTGCGGCGCGCCGGCGCACGGCCTCGAGATCGAAGCCGCGTCCGTCGTCGCGCACCGAGAGCGCCAGGCGCCCGCCTGCCGTAAAGAGCCGCACCCATAGATTATGGGCATGGGCGTGGCGCAGCACGTTGTTGATTGCTTCCTGGGCGACGCGAAAACAGGCGGTCTCGGTGTCCGCGTCGAGTTCGTGCGGCGCCTCCGCGGCGTCGAAATGCGGCGCGATGCCGCCGACGCCGGCCTGGCGATCGAGATGCGAGCGCAACGCCGCCGCCAGCCCCAGATCGTCGAGCTGCGGCGGCCGCAGGCTGAGCGACAGCTGCCGCACGCGCTCGAGCGTGTGCTGCACCGTCTCGACGCCTTCGCTTACGCGCGCGCGCAGCGCCGGGTCGGCGGCGCGCTGCAGCGACTCGAGCTGGATTTTGAGCGCGGTGAGCACCTGGCCGATGTCGTCGTGCAGGTCCCGCGCCAGGCGGCCGCGCTCTTCCTCCTGCACCTCGAGCAGGCGCCGCGATAGCGCGCGCAGCCGCTCGTGCGAGAGTTCAAGCTCGCGGTTCACCCGCTCCAAGGCCTCCTGCGTACGCAGCCTTTCCGTGATGTCGTTCAGGACCACGAGGCGCGCGCGGCGGCCGCGCCAGCTCACGAGGTGCGCCACCGCGTCGATGTCGAGCGGGTCGCCGTTCTTGTGCTGGTGACGGAACATGCCGCGGTACACCGACTCACCCGGCTGATTGCGCAGGAAATCGCGCCGTTCGTCCGAGCGCCGCAGATCGCCCAGGCTCATGCGCAGGAACCCCTCGCGTGGGTAGCCATAGACGTGCAGCGCCGCATCGTTGACGGCCAGAAAGCGCAGCGTCTCGTCGTCGAGCACGCACATCGGCAGCGGGCTCGCTTCGAACAGCATGCGGTAGCGCCCCGCATGCGGATCGATGCGATCGACGAGTTGCTGCAGCATTGCGGCAAGCGCGCGCGTGCCGATCATGGCGGCGCAATGGTACCCCGGCACGCGATTTGCCAAGGGCGGGGTC
>DASQIG010000051.1:0-5443 GCA_035631735.1 Burkholderiales bacterium
CGCTCCATCTCCTGGCCGAGGCCTTCGCCCGCCTCGCGATCGAGGCCGTCGGATACCAGCAGCAGGCACGCGTTCTGCGCCAGCGTGCGGCGCGCCCATTTGAAGTTGAATTCGCGCAGCGACGCGCCGATGCGCGTGCCGCCCGACCAGTCCTTGATCGCGTCGGCGACCTTCGCCATCGCCACGTCGACGTCGCGATGGCGCAGCTGCCGCGTGATGTTGGTCAGGCGCGTGCCGAAGACAAACACCGAGACCCGGTCCCGATCGTTCGTGATCGCGTGCAGGAAATGCAGGAACATGCGCGAGTACGGGTTCATCGAGCCCGAGATGTCGCATAGCACGACGAGCGGCGGATGCAGCTCGCGGGGCGCGGCGCGCACCAGCGGGATGATGTCGCCGCCTTCGCGCAAGCTTTGTCTTAATGAAGCTCTGAGATCCACCCGGTGCCCGCTGCGATGCGGGTAGAAGCGCCGCGTGCGGATCTCGGGGAGCGGCAGGCGCAGCGCGGCGATCATCTTTTTCGCCTCGGCCAGCTCGGCCGCAGACATGGTGTCGAAGTCCATGCGCTGCAGCACCTCGCGCGCGGAGAAGGTCAGGCGCGCCTCGAGGTCCATGCGCTGTTCTCGGGCGGCGTCGTCCCGCTGCCGATTGAAAAGCGCGTCGGTGAGGCGCTGGCTCTGCTGCTCCTCGGGCTTCGCGGCGCGGCCGTGCGCCTTGGGCAGCAGCACCTGCATCATGCGCTCGGCGAGCTTCGGATCGCGCCAGAAGATGCGGAATGCCTGGTCGAAGATCGGGCGCTGCTCCTGGCGCGAGAGCAGCACCGCCGACATGGTCCAGTACCAGTCTTCGCGCCTGAGGAGGTGATTCGGCGGCCCGGCGATCTCGAGCGCCTGCACGCAGTCGACGACGCGGTCGGGCCCGATGCGCAGGCCGGCCGCCCTCAGCAGCCGCGCGAAGTGCATTACGTTTTCTGCGAGCCTTCCAGGGGGCATTCGCGCGCGAGCCGCTCAATAGCCGGGGAGGCGACCACGTCGTGGTCGCGGAAGTAGCGCTCGTGGTTGCGCTCGAGCTCATCGAGCCAGTAGACGTAGTTCACCATCATGCCGGCCGAGCGCTGCATGCCCTGCTCGGAGACGTCGCCCATCCAGTTCAGGCGCTCGAGCACCGCGCCGTTGCCGAGGTGAAAGCGCGCCACCGGGTCGAGCGGCTCGAGAGCGCTCTTCGCCTTGACCAGGTAATAGGCGCAAAGCTGCATGAGCAGCGTCCGCAGCGGCTCGGGGATCTCGCCCAGGTGCCAGGCCGGATCGGCGAGGCGCGCGAGGAGCCCGGCATTGGCGCCGGCGAGCGGCGCGTGCCGCATTTCTCCTTCCAGCCAGCGGCGCAAGCCCGGGACCGGCGACAGCGTGGCGAAGCGCTTGATGTGCGGGAACTGGTCGTTCAGGTCCTCGACCACCTGCTTGATGAGCTGGTTGCCGAAGGAGATGCCGCGCAGGCCTTCCTGGCAGTTGGTGATGGAGTAGAACATGGCGCAGTCGGCGTTCGCCGGGTCGGCGAGCTGCGTGCGGAAGTCGAGCAGCGGCTGTACCTGCGCGCTCATGCCGCGCGTCAGCGCCACCTCGATGAAGATGATCGGCTCGTCCGGCAGCTGCGGATGGAAGAAGGCAAAGCAGCGACGGTCGGATTCGAGGCGCCGGCGCAGATCGCGCCAACCCTGGATTGCGTGCACCGCCTCGTACTGCATCAGCTTCTCGAGCACCATGGCGGAGGTGCGCCAGTCGATGCGCTCGAGCCGCAGGAACCCGCGGTTGAACCACGAGCGCAGGAGGTGCATGAGGTCCGAGTCGACCACCTTCCAGTCCGGATGCGTGCGCAGGCCCTTGAGCAGCTCGCGGCGCATCTCCACCAGCGCCGCCGTGCCCCCGGGTGCCATGTTGAGGCGGCGAAACAGCTCCTGCCGCGGCGAGTCGACCGCCTGCTGCAGCCGCAGGAGGTTGTCGTGCGTGGGCTCGACCTGGTAGGCCGCCGCCGCGCGGCTGACGGTTTCGACCGGCGGTCCGTAGTCGCGCCCGAGGAACCCGAAGAACTCCTCGCGGCAGCGCTCATCGAGCTTCTGGTACGCGGCGAGCGCATCGCGCGCGAGCGCCGTGCTCGCGTATTCGCCGCTCTCGGCAAGCAGCGCGTTGCAGAGCGAGACCAGCGCGTCGGTGCGCCGGTCGACCCCGGCGCGCGCACCGCCGCCGATCAGCTTGCGGAGAAAGCTCGCCGCGCCCATCGCCCGCTCAGGCCGCCGCGGCCGCCCTGGCCTCGGCGACCAGGCGCTCGGCTTCCTCGCCCGCCACGCGCTCGAGGTCGTCGCGGTACTTGAGCAGCACGCCGAGCGTGTTGTTGACCGTTTCCGGGTCGAGCGCCACGCGGTCGAGCGCCGCCAGGCAGTTCGCCCAGTCGATCGTCTCGGCGACCCCCGGCAGCTTGTAGAGCTCCATCTTGCGCAGGCGCTGCACGAAGGCCACGACCTCCCTGGAGAGCGCCGCGGCCGCCCTGGGCGCCTTGCGATGCAGGATCTCGAGCTCGCGCCGCGCGTCCGGGTAGTCGACCCAGTGATAGAAGCAGCGGCGCTTCACCGCGTCGTGGATCTCGCGCGTGCGGTTCGAGGTGATGACCACGATCGGCGGCTCCTTTGCCCTGAGCGTGCCGATCTCGGGGATGGTGATCTGCCAGTCGGAGAGCACCTCGAGCAGATAGGCTTCGAAGGGCTCATCGGTCCGGTCGAGCTCGTCGATGAGCAGCACCGGCGCGTCACCTTCCAGGGCCCGCGCGAGCGGCCGCTTGACCAGGAACTCGTCGGAGTAGATCTGCGAGCCGAGCTTGCTCTTGTCTTTCTCGCCGGCGGCTTCGGCGAGCCGGATCGCGATCATCTGGCGCGAGTAGTTCCACTCGTAGGCCGCCTGCGCGATGTCGAGGCCTTCGTAGCATTGCAGGCGGATCAGCTCGCGCCCGAGCGCCTGCGCCACGACCTTGCCAATCTCGGTCTTGCCGACGCCCGCCTCGCCCTCGAGAAACAGCGGGCGGCGCATGGCGAGCGCGAGAAACAGCGAGGTGGCAAGGCTGCGATCGGCCACGTACTCGCCGGCGGCGAGCAGGGCCTGCGTCTCGTCAATCGACTGCGGAAAGCGCACCGGCATGGGAAGCGGCTGAAAGAGCGGCATTTTCCCGGTTTTGAGTGCGGGGCGCCACCCTAGTTCACGCGCGAGGCGTACCATCGCCTCACCGTGAAGCCGCGCCGCCGCTTCCTCGCCGGTGCTCTCGCTCTCGCCGCCGCACGGCTCGCGGCGCAGGAAAGGCCCGCGAAGCTCTATCGCATCGGCATGCTCGAGTCGGTACCGATCGGCGCCGCCAGCATCAACCTCGGCTCGTTCCATCTCGGCATGAAGGAGCTCGGCCACGAGGAAGGCCGCACCTATCTCGTGCTCTACCGCTCCTCCGACGGCCGCGCCGAGCGTTTTCCGTCGCTCGCCACCGAGCTTGCGCGCCAGGGCGTCGACGTGTTCCTCACCCGCGGCACGCCCGCGACGATGGCCGCGCGCGATACCGAGAGCGGCATTCCGGTGGTCGCCTCCGCCGTTGCCGATCCGATCGAAGCGAAGCTCGCGGCGAGCCTCGACAAGCCGGGGGGCCTGGTCACCGGCCTCACCAGCCAGGCGAACGAGATCGGCGCGAAGCGCGTGGAGCTTCTCAGGGCGCTCGCGCCGGGCATCCAGCGACTTGGGACGCTGGTGAATCCCGACAACCCGGCGTCGCTCGCCATCAGGAAGGCGACCGAGGCGGCGGCGCCGGAGCTGAAGCTCAGCGTCGAGATGATCGACGTGCGCACTCCGGAGGAGCTGGAAGCGCGGCTCGATACCGCGGTGAAGGCGGGCGTCGACAGCCTGATCATCGGCGTCGAGACGCTCGCGCAGGCGATGGTGAACCAGCTCGTGGAGTTCACCGTGCGCCAGCGGATCCCCTCGGCCTTTGCCTCGCGCAGCTTCGTCGAGGCCGGTGGACTGCTCTCCTATGGCGTGAACTACCCGAACCTCTACTACCGCTCGGCGAGCTACGTCGACCGGATCCTCAAGGGCGCCAAGCCCGGCGAGCTCGCCATCGAGCGGCCGACCAAGTTCGAGCTGGTCATCAACCGCAAGACCGCGCGGGCGCTGAAGATCACCATCCCGCCGGATCTGTTCCTGCGCTCCGACGAGATCATCGACTGAATTCCGTACTAAGTACGAAATAACTATTACGTACTAAGTACGGAATTCGGTTCGTCGCTATTTAAGCGCCTGCTCCACTGCGCGCTTGCACATCACCGTGATGAGGTGCGCGCGGTACTCGGGCGAGGCGTGCAGGTCGTTGTTGAGGCCGTCGGGCTTCACCTTGATGCCGGCGACCGCCTCCGGCGCGAACTTGGCGGCGAGCGCCTTCTCCATCTCGGCCTGCCGGAATGCCGACGGCCCGGCACCGGTGACGCCGACGCGCACGTTGCCCTGGCCGAAGTCGGCGACGTAGACGCCCACCAGCGCGAAGCGCGAGGCGGGGTTCTTGAACTTCATGTACGCGCCGCGCTTCGGTACCTGGAAGGAAACGGCGGTGATGAGCTCGCCCGGCTCGAGCGCCGTCTCGTATAACCCCTTAAAAAACGAATCGGCGCCGATCTTGCGCTTGTTGGTGGTGATGGTCGCATTGAGCGCGAGCACCGCGGCCGGATAGTCGGCCGCCGGGTCGTTGTTCGCGAGCGAGCCGCCGATCGTGCCCATGTGGCGCACCTGGCGGTCGCCGATCATCCCGGCCAGCGCGGCGAGCGACGGGATCGCGCGCTTCAGCTCCGCCGAGGCGGCGACGTCGGCGTGGCGCGTCATGGCGCCGATCTCTGCCGCGGCTCCCGACAGCTTGATGCCGGCAAGCTCCTTGAGGGTGCCGAGGTCGATCAGGTCCGTGGGCGACGACAGGCGCAGCTTCATCGCCTGCACCAGGCTCTGGCCGCCGGCCAGGTACCTGCCTTCGCTCTTCTGCCCGGCGAGCCCGATCGCCTCCTTGCTGCTCGCGGGACGGTGGTATTGGAATGCGTGCATGAGTTCCTCCTAGGCTCTGTGCATGGCGCGCCACACGTTCTGCGCGGTGGCGGGCATGGGAAGGTCCTTGACGCCGAGCGCGTCGGTGATCGCGTTCATCACCGCGGCCGGCGCGCCGATGGCGCCGGCTTCGCCGCAGCCCTTCACGCCGAGCGGGTTGTGCGTGCAAGGCGTCTCGCGCGTGTCGATCTTGAACATCGGCACGTCGCTCGCACGCGGGATGCAATAGTCGACGAGCGAGCCGGTGACGAGCTGGCCCGTGTCGTCGTAGGCGCAGCGCTCGGTGAGCGCCTGGCCGATGCCCTGCGCGAGCCCGCCGTGCACCTGGCCCTCGA